>CAZMLD010000001.1:0-23696 GCA_964566975.1 uncultured Thiotrichaceae bacterium
GTAAGTAACGTTGGTATTTCTGGGTTACAATAAAAATCCACTCAATATGGCATAGGCTCAAATTTTTTAACTTCACGACAGGGCGAAGTCAAATTGTTAAGGAGCCCCTGATTAAGTCGCTCTTTACTACGGGTGACTTATTTCACTTCTTGTTTTTTTGCATAAATCATTCGACGTTAAATCTTAATGTTAATTATTAAGAGAAGGTCTTATCCATTTGATTTTAATGTAAAAACGAAATGATTTCGCGTAAATCGCTTATAAAACATAAATAAAAGGTCTATAGTACTTTATGGGTAAACAATTAGAAGGTGAGATAGCGCTGGTAACTGGCGCAAGCCGAGGTATTGGTAAAGCCATTACAGAGCAGCTAGCACTGGCTGGTGCCACCGTTATTGGCACAGCAACAACGGACGCCGGAGCAGATAATATATCAACCTACCTGGCAGCCATGAAACCATCTGGCGGCGGTAAGGGGATGTGTTTGAACGTGACCAGTACAGATTCTATTTCTGGCGTGATCAAAGCTATCACCGACGAATTTGGTGCTGTCTCTATACTGGTTAATAATGCGGGCATTACCAGAGATAACTTATTAATGATGATGAAAGAAGAACAATGGAATGACATCATCGAAACTAACCTGACATCTATTTATCGTTTATCAAAAGCGGTTATTCGACCCATGATGAAAGCCAGAAAAGGGCGGATTATTAACATTGCTTCCGTTGTGGGGTTGACCGGTAACCCTGGGCAAACCAATTATTCAGCGACAAAAGCGGGCATGTTAGGTTTTACTAAATCACTGGCACGCGAGATTGGCTCCAGAAATATCACGGTAAACTGTGTTGCTCCTGGTTTCATTGATACTGATATGACAAGAGAGCTGGCAGAACAGCAAAAGCTTGCGTTAATCGGACAAATACCGCTTGGTCGCCTGGGTGACCCTGACGATATTGCCGCAGCGGTTGCGTTCCTGGCAGGCCCTGCTGCTGCTTATATTACAGGCGAAACCCTTAATGTTAATGGTGGAATGCATATGCCATAGCGTTAAGGCATGAAATATTTTGCATATAACGAACAATTATGATAATAAATCACCTTAACTTTCATTGCTTAACATGTTGATTTAGCAACTAATTTTTTACTTAATTTATAACCGTATTAAAAAGTGAATTTAGCTGGCAAGTACTGCACTAATTCACTAAAATACCGCGCAACTCAACATAATTAAATCCAGGCAATATAATTGGATCCGATTTTTATTTATGGCCACAGATGATAACCAGCAGGTTTGATCATTCTGAAGGTCGAAACCAGAGGAAAAATAGATGAGCACAGCTGAAGAACGCGTTCGTAAAATTGTCATAGAGCAATTAGGTGCAACTGAAGAGCAGGCAACAAATGAAGCGTCATTTGTTGATGACCTAGGAGCAGATTCACTTGATACAGTAGAGCTAGTGATGGCTTTAGAGGAAGAGTTTGAGTGTGAAATCCCTGATGAAGAAGCAGAAAATATTACGACCATTCAACAGGCAATTGATTATGTAAACGCTCACTCAAGCTAAACGTGTTCAGTGGTTACGCTAAACCAACAACGAAATGAAGAGACTTTTTCATTTCGTTGTTGGTTTAGCTAATTCAGTTTTAGAACCGTTATAATTTTAGTGCAGCTGTTATTACTGCATATCAAAAAATCCGGTGGTTTGGTTGCTGTGGCTACCTGTAATCGCTAAAGAGTTTATTATGTCTAATTCCCCCTCAGGTGGTTCCTCATCAGTTCGACGAGTTGTTGTTACTGGTCTCGGCATTGTCTCACCTGTTGGGCTGAATTTAAAAGAATCATGGGAAAACATCAAAGCTGGCAAAAGCGGTGTTGTTTCCATTGATACTTTTGATACTACTGATTTTTCATGCAAAATTGCTGCGACGGTTAAGAATTTTGATGCGAGCCCAGTTATTCCTGCAAAGGATCTGAAGAAGATGGATACCTTTATCCATTATGGGCTGGTTGCCGCTGATGAAGCGATAAAAGACTCTGGCCTGGAAATTACCGAAGCAAACGCAGAAAGAATTGGTGTTGCCATCAGTTCGGGCATTGGTGGACTGCCAATGATTGAAGTCAACAGCGGTAAACTCATTAATGGTGGGCCACGCAGAATTTCTCCGTTTTTTGTACCAGGTTCAATTATTAATATGATCTCAGGTAACTTCTCCATTCGTTATGGCGTCAAAGGGCCTAATATTTCAATCGTTACGGCCTGTTCAACAGGCACACACAGTATAGGCGAGTCGGCAAGAATTATTGCCTACGGCGATGCTGATGTGATGTTTGCTGGCGGCGCAGAAATGGCTTCATCGCCATTAGGCATAGGCGGCTTTGCTGCAGCAAGAGCATTATCAACACGCAACGATGACCCTGAAGCAGCCAGTCGTCCTTGGGATAAAGACCGTGATGGTTTTGTACTGGGTGATGGCGCCGGTGTGCTGGTATTAGAAGAATATGAACACGCCAAAGCACGTGGCGCAACCATACATGCTGAGGTTGCTGGGTTTGGTTATAACAGCGATGCTTATCATATGACACTGCCACTGCCAGATGGCAGTGGTGCTGGTAAGTGTATGCAGCTGGCCTTAAAAGATGCGGGTATAAATGCAGATGACATCAATTACGTCAATGCACACGGCACCTCAACACCCGCCGGTGATGTGGCAGAAACCACCGCAGTCAAATATGCGCTGGGTAATCACGCAGCGAAAATCGCCATTAGCTCAACAAAATCGATGACTGGGCATTTATTAGGTGCAGCTGGCGGTATCGAAGCGGTGTTTTCAGTCATGTCGATTAAAGAGCAAATCGCCCCGCCCACCATTAACTTGGAACATCCTGGCGAAGGATGCGATCTGGATTATGTGCCAGATACTGCGCGTGAGATGAAAATTGATTATGCCCTGTCCAATTCATTTGGTTTTGGTGGTACTAACGGTACGCTGATTTTTAAAAAGCTGGATTAGGACTTCTGGCAGCATTCTCTCGTGGGCAACTCTAAAAACCCTCTTTTTGTCCGATTTCGGCGTTGGATGACAACGGCGATCTGGGGCGGTGCAGTCGCCTTGAACTCGAACAAGAATCCTGGTTTTTAGAGATACCCTCGTGTCATTTCAAACGAGATTATTATCCTCGCAGCAAGAAAATGCCGGCACGGTAGACCTAACCTGGTTCACTTTGCATAATCGCCAGCGCTACCCTTATCTGTTGCTCAGCAGTGCCAGCAGGCAGAACAATACGCAATATGATATCCTGATTTCCTGCCCACAGTATTTTCTTACGCTGCATTCTGACCATACACTGAGCTGCACTAATGATGGCTTACCTGTTGCCACAGGATTTTTTGAAACGCTGGAAGCGTATTATCAACAAAATAAAACAGAGGCTGTGGCGCAGTGCCACAGGGATGAGGCGTCAACGAATCAGGAGACGGCGCAGCTTGACCGCTTACCCTTTACGGGTGGCTGGTTTGTTTACCTGTCGTATGAGATGGCAGAAGAGATTGAACCCTGTTTATCGTTGCCGCGTTTGCCTGTTGAACAACCGCTCGCCGTCGCAGCACGTTGCCCCGCAGCTATTATTTTTGATAAAAAGAATAATCAATGTCTGGCCATTGCCGAATCGTCGTATCACTATTTACTTGATGAGATGGAGCAGGATTATAAAACCGTTCTTAACATATATGGCGAGCGGTCAAATTCCAGCAGTGATGAAACAGCAAAGAAAGTAGAAATCGAGTCTTTAGTTGAAGCAGATGCCTCACATTACTTGCATCAGGTAGAAAAAATACAACAATACATTGTTGATGGGGATATTTTTCAGGCAAACCTGTCCAGAAAGTGGCAGGCAACATTGAAGCATAAAGTGAGTGATGTCGATTTGTTTCGTGCCTTATCCAAACAAAATCCGTCATCCTTTGCCGCTATGGTTGTCCTGCAAAGCATGAGCATTATCAGCTCATCCCCTGAGCGCCTAGTGTCAATTAAAAATGGCATTGTTGAAACCCGACCCATTGCTGGTACACGACCACGCGGCGACAACAAGCAGAGTGATAAAGCACTGGCGGATGAACTGCTGGCGAATCCAAAAGAACAGGCTGAGCACATTATGTTGCTCGACTTGGAGCGTAATGACCTTGGTCGTGTCTGTACCCCAGGTAGCATAAAGGTGAGTGAATTGATGACGTTGGAAAGCTGGCAACACGTGCATCATCTGGTGTCTAATGTGCGTGGTGAGTTAGCAAGCAAGCAGTCTCCTGTTGATGTGTTACGTGCTGTCTTTCCTGGTGGTACCATCACGGGCTGTCCTAAAGTGCGTTGCATTGAAATACTGGCAGAGCTGGAGCAGGAGGCAAGAGGCGCTTATACCGGTTCTTTAGGCTATATTAATAATGATGGCAGCATGGATTTTAATATTCTTATTAGAACGATGCTACGTGAAGGTAATAAAATAAGCTTCCGTGCAGGTGGTGGCATTGTTAATGATTCTATTGCAGAAAAAGAACTTATTGAGACCCGTGCCAAAGCAAAGGGGTTGCTGAAGATATTTGTCCTGAGCGATGCACCATGAACAGCATGATTAATGGCGTGATGGCTGATTATCTAACGATAAATGATCGCGCTATTCATTATGGAGATGGGATATTTGAAACCATTTTATGTCACAATAGCCGTTTGTTTTACTGGCATGAGCATTACCAGCGTCTTTTAGCATCGGCAAATAAATTGCAGCTAGCTTGCCCTGATGAACAAACATTATTGGATGATATTGCCTGCTTATTAACCACAGATAAACAAGCCAGTAATACTGACACTGTTGTGAGCTTTGTAATAAAAATTATTGTTACACGTGGCAGCAGTGAACGTGGTTATGTTTTTGAAAAAAATATAAGCAGTAATCGCCTTGTTTTATTAACAAAACTGGCAGCAGACTATTCATCATTGTTAAACGGTGTATTGTCGACTGGTGAACTGTTTATCTGTAAGCAACAGGTTTCCATTAATGAAAGCCTCGCCGGAATAAAACATTTGAATCGACTAGAAAATGTATTGGCAAGGAATGAATGGAACACCGAGCGTGGTAATAATATTGCTGATGGTTTGATGCTTAATGCCAGTCAATACGTGATTGAAGGTAGCATGAGTAATTTATTTGCTGTTAAGGGTGATGCGTTATTTACGCCAGATCTTAGTCAATCTGGTGTACAAGGCATTATGCGTGATGTCATTATCAATCTGGCAAAAAAAAATAAAATTCAACTATCAATCGTTAATATGAAACTCGATGAATTACTGGCAATGGATGCACTTTTTATTACCAACAGCTTGATTGGAATGAAAGTGCTAAATAAACCCGGCGGTTCTTACTATGATGAAAACTTCATCATTAATCGTATTTTTAATTTGTTATTAAACACCAAGGATAACTATGCTCAAATTATTTAGTAAGGGTCTGGCGGTATTATTTGCAATCAGCAGTATTATACTGGTCATCGTTTTCTACTTTTCGCTACAAATATCTTCTCAGATGCGTTCAGAAATATCTTTAGCCGAGCCACAAACGATTGTTTTCTCCAGAGGTTCCAGCATCCGAACGCTGGCAAATCAACTCATTGAAAAAGGTGTGCTTGAACATAAAAATTATTTAATTATCTGGGGGAAAGTGAAGCATAAGTCTACCAGGTTACAGGCAGGTGAATATCTATTAATCTCTGGCATGACACTCGAAAACCTACTCGAACACATGGTTGCAGGTAAAGTGGTGCAGCATAGAATTACCTTCATTGAGGGTTTTACCTTTCGACAAATACTGGAAATTATTCAACAGAACCCGCTGATAACACAGGATTTGAAAAACCTGACTGATGAAGAAATAATGAAAAAACTGGGTTTTGAAGGCGAGCATCCAGAAGGTCGTTTTTACCCTGATACCTATCATTTTTCACGCGGCACCAGTGATGTTGAGATATTAAAACGTGCCTATGCTGCGATGACAGAAATTCTTGAACAGGAATGGTCGCAACGGCAGGAAAATCTGCCCTTTAAATCTTCTTATGAGGCATTGATAATGGCATCTATTGTAGAAAAAGAAAGTGCTGTGGCTGAAGAGCGTCCGATTATCGCTGGTGTATTTGTTAACCGCTTACGAAAGAATATGCGTTTACAAACAGATCCTACGGTCATCTATGGCATAGAAAACTTCGATGGTAATATTCGCTTCAGAGACTTACGAAAAGACACGCCTTATAATACCTATACACGCCATGGGTTGCCACCGACACCCATTGCTTTGCCGGGTAAAGGCTCAATACATGCAACCATGCACCCTGCTGAAACGGAGTATCTGTTTTTTGTATCCTTTAGTGATGGCAGCGGACGGCATCAGTTTTCAACTAATCTTAAAGATCATAATAAAGCCGTTAATAAATATCAGCGGAGCAGACGCTGATCAATAAATATGAGAAAAAATCGGTGAGCAAGTTTATTACACTTGAAGGCATAGAAGGGGTGGGTAAGACCACCAACCTACACTTTATCAAAACACTGCTTGAATCCTCAGGATGCGAATGTGTGGTTACCAGAGAACCAGGTGGCACGCATTTAGGTGAAGCGTTACGCGGCCTGTTATTGAGCCATGCAGATGAGCAGATGAGTGCAGATGCTGAGTTATTGATGATGTTCGCTGCCAGAGCCGAGCATTTGAACAAAGTTATTCGACCCGCGCTAGACACAAACAAAGCTGTTTTGTGTGATCGTTTTACTGAAGCAACGTATGCCTATCAAGGTGGTGGCCGCCAGTTGGATACCGATAAGATATCTGATTTAGAACAATGGGTGCAGGGCGACTTACGACCAGATTTAACGATTATTCTCGATGCCCCAGTTGCAACAGGCCGTGCTCGTGCCAGTCAGCGAAGTGCGCCAGATCGCATTGAAGTAGAACAGGATGCTTTTTTTCAGAGAGTGCGTGAAGCCTATATTGCGTTAGCCCAGCTACATCCACATCGGATTTGCCTGGTTGATGCAAGCTTGGAGCTAAATGCAGTGCAGGCACAGATTCATAAAAAGCTGTTTGAATACGGCATATTAAATTCTGTAACATCTTAATATTCGCAGATGATTTATCCTTGGCAAGAAACACAATGGTTAAAAATAAATCAGTTATTAAAAGCTGAACGTTTACCGCACGCGCTGTTATTGCACGGAAACCAAGGTCTAGGTAAAGCCGATTTTGCAGTGGCTCTGGCGCATGCCGTTTTATGTCAGCAGCCCACAGCCGAACAGCAATCCTGTGGCTATTGTCAGGCATGCCAGTTGTTAGCCGCAAAGACACACCCTGATTTGTATACGTTAACACCCACAGCGCCGGTGGCATCAAAAAGTAAAAACCCGGTATTGAGTATTCGTATTGATGATATTCGATTCTTATGTGAAAAATTAAACCAGACTAGTCAATATGGCGGCTTTCGTGTGGCCATCGTCAACAGCGCGGAGCAGCTAACCCTTCAGGCGGCAAATAGCTTATTAAAAACACTGGAAGAACCCGGTAAAAATGTACTAATTATGCTGGTGACAGCCCGCACGCATCGCCTGCCTGCCACTATACGAAGTCGTTGTCAGTCGCTGCGCTTTATCCTGCCTGATGAACGCCTTTCTTTGCGCTGGTTAAAAGATAACCAGCCTGATTTTACTGAAAGTCAGCGACATCAGTCATTAAAACTTGCTTTTTCTTCACCGCTTTCCGCAGCCGCGTATCTACAGGAAACTGAGTATCAGGAAGTGCTTTCTGCAGCGATGACGGCATTAATCTCAGGTAAAAATTCATTGCCCTATGCAACAACGTTGGCGAAATTTCCTAAAGTTCGGACTCTAGAGGGAATGCTGGCATGGGCTTCTGATCTGGCTAAATTGCAATCATGTGGCACACAAACACAAATTACTAACGAACAATATCGTCTTAAGCTACAAAAGTTGGCAAAAAAGGTAAACAAACAACGCTTATATAGCTTTGTCGATCAGCTAAACTTTAATTTGCTGCACAGTGCAATAGCAGTAAATGAGCAGTTATTATGGGAAAATCTGCTATTATCGTGGGACAATCTAACCGTTTAGTAATATTAATCGTCTCATAAGTTTTCGTCACTAAAATATGTGGCGAAAACTTATGCAATGATTATATTATTACGAAGTGACACCACAGCTTAGAATGATTTTACAGGTGAGAATATATGGCTAGTACAGCTACAAGACCAGGGATGTTGTCGCTCAGCATTAAAGACAAATCGTCGCTTTACGCGGCTTATATGCCTTACGTCAAAAATGGCGGTTTGTTCATCCCAACAAATAGAAACTATAGCCTAGGCGATGAAGTCTTTATGCTGTTATCGTTGATGGACGATGCTGAACGACTACCTGTTGCCGGTAAAATAATCTGGATGACACCAAAAGGCGCGCAGGGTAATCGCGCGCACGGAATAGGGGTGCAGTTTTCACCGCAAGATAAAGGCGCAACGCGCGGTAAAATAGAGACCCACCTAGCTGGCGCACTTAAGTCAGACCGTATTACGCATACCATGTAATTTACATAAAGGTACTCATAGAGTCACTCTGCTTGGTAGGTACTAAATGTTAGTCGATTCACACTGCCATTTGGACTGTATTGATCTGTCCGAATTTAATAACAATTTTGATGCACTGATCCAACGAGCCTATAATGCTGGCGTGGAACATATGCTGTGCGTTTCTATTAATCTGGACAAATACCCAGAAATGCTAGAAAAAGTTCGTGACTATCCGCGCATCTCTGTTTCTGTTGGTATGCATCCAATGGCAGAAACACACAAGACGTTTTCTGCAGACTCTCTGGCGCAACTGGCAGCAGATGATAAAGTGGTCGCTATCGGCGAGACCGGTCTGGACTATTACTATAAGGAGATCGATCCAGCAGAACAGAAGCAGCGATTTCGCGTACATATACAGGTAGCCAATCAGTTAAAAAAACCGGTCATTGTGCATAGTCGAGATGCTGGAGAAGATACTCTGGCTATTTTAAGCGAAGAAAAAGCCGATCGATGTGGCGGCGTTATCCATTGCTTTACAGAAACTCAGGCGTTTGCAGACCAGGCAATAGAAATGGGTTTGATGATTTCAATTTCAGGCATTATTACATTTAAAAATGCAGATTCTCTGCGAAAAATCGCAAAAACCATACCAGATGACAATTTGCTGATTGAAACAGACTCCCCCTATTTAGCGCCGATACCGCATCGTGGTAAGCAAAACCAGCCTGCCTATGTACAGCATGTGGCCGAAACACTGGCGACAATCAGAAATACCAGTGTCGAGCACATCGCAGCGATATCAAAAAATAATTTTTATCACTTATTCAATATACCATCGTAATCGGCCAAATCATTTGAGAAGACTAAGGAATGTATCACTTTTTTTTCAGCAGAGACCCTAGGCAGGCAATACGTTTGGTTAGGCATCTTGCGGGCATTTTAGCTTTGTTCGCTTTTACTATCATTGTCGTATTTTTTTATCAGTACGATTTATATTCAATTAGTAAATCAACTTTAGTTGCTATCATCATCTTTTACTGGACAGGTGCCTTCTGTTTTACCATTATTATTCGTAGCGGTATCAATACACAATGTCATGATCCCAGTCTGACTATGGCCCAATTATTCTGGGCG
Organism: uncultured Thiotrichaceae bacterium; assembly: GCA_964566975.1. Lineage (GTDB taxonomy): Bacteria > Pseudomonadota > Gammaproteobacteria > SZUA-229 > SZUA-229. The sequence continues at coordinate 9,744 of CAZMLD010000001.1, forward strand.
ACATCATTTTTATTAACCATTGTTTTTCTGCTAAATGACTGGCGTGGATTAATACTTATTGCGTATTTTGGTATATTAAGTTTTGGTTATTTTAAATTGTGTTTTCGTGAGTTTTTATCCGTTGCCATGTTTGCAGTACTCGGTTATGGCCTGATCATTCTGTATATTTTTTATTATCAGCCGCAACGTATAAATATAGAATTTGAGTTGTTACAGCTACTGGCGTTTACCGGCACAATAATGGTGATGTTATACACGGGTTCCTCTATTCATCGACTAAGAGAACGCGCGAAGAAGCAATATATCGAATTGCAGGAAGCGCTAATCGTTAATAGAGAACTGGCAATAAGTGATGAACTTACTGGTTTGTATAATCGCCGACATTTTATGGAAATATTAGAGAAACAAAAAGCACTGTCAGAAAGAAAAGGCACTGACTTCATTCTCTGCTTTTGTGACCTTGACCATTTTAAACAGATCAACGACACCTTTGGCCATCATGCTGGCGATATCGTGCTGCAAAAATTCTCGAATATTCTTAAAAATACAATACGTGAAGTCGATTTTGCAGCACGTTTTGGTGGCGAAGAATTTGTTTGTTTGCTGATTGATGCAAATATGAAGGATGCAGAAAAAGTCACGGAACGCATCCGAAAAAGTCTAGAGAGTTTTAATTTTAATGATATTGCCCCTGCATTACATGCAACTGTGTCGATAGGCGTAGCAAATTTTAAACAGTTTCATACTATTCAAGAAATGTTGATGAATGCTGATCATCGGATGTATCAGGCGAAACGGTTAGGGCGAAACAGAGTTGTATTAACAGGTGAAAAGGCACGATAAGTTCTGCTAATTCGCTATCCCAACTTTTTCTCAGCCATCAACTCAAAACTTTATAGCAAGGAATAATTTTATTGAACAGAAAAAACACGCATGAAAAATGTGTTCTATATGAACTGAGCACTACACAGTGCTAAATATCAGGTTACAACTTCATGATTAGAGTTTTTCCCGTTTTGCAACTTTAGAGACCTTCCACGGGTTCCACGGATCAAAATAAGAAGAATAATGAAACAGTTCCATAATGTAAGAAAACGTTCTAACTATTCTTAAATATATCCCAGTGTAGAGCGGCATGAGTGGTAAAAATACAAATAAATTAAAATCACTCTTACGCAAAGATTTCTTTAATAAAACTAATGCAATGCAAAACTGAACAATATTTAATATAAAATATAAAATATAATTAATGATAAAAATGAAGCCTAGAATATGGGGCGTAAAGATGAGGATTTGTATGAAGTAGATCCACCACCTTACATTTAGTATTAAATTGAAAAAAATATTATCTGCGGATGCTATAAAGTTATTTAATCTAAATTCAGCAGAAGGTAGCAATATATCATTGTGCTTTCTAAGGCGAAAACGAACCATCGACTTATCCCAACGGAATCGTTGTTTTGCTAATTTTTTAAAGGTGACTGGTACGTTGGTATAACAAACCGCAGTGTGTTCATGTACTACACGGTAGCCCATCTTTCTGATTTTGAGTGTAATATCCCCATCAAGCCCTGGGCCAACATCCCAGCCATAAATTTGGTTCAGTACATCACGACGAAAAGCACCAAAAGCACCAGATATTATTCTTAATATGCCAAGATCTGAAGATACCGTTCTACTGGTAGATAGTGATTTTATATATTCAACAGCCTGTAAGTGTGTAGCGATTGATGCTTTAATATTAGCAACTCTAATATCACCACCAACCGCACCAACGTTGTCGTCCAGATAAAAAGGCAGCAGTATTTTTTCTATAGCGTCGAAATTAAGGTGTGAGTCAGCATCAAGGTGAATAATATATTTTCCCTTAGAAAAATTCAGCGCGGTATTGGCTGCGGAAGCTTTACCGCCACGAATTTCATTTCGAATAAAGACATCTATATCTCCTTTTTTAGCTAAAGGACGACAGATGGCCGCTGTATCATCATCAGAGCCATCGTCTACGATGATTAATTCATAGTTTTTGTACGACTGCTGTTTTAATGACTGCACAAGTTTTGGGATGTGTTTGCCTTCATTTTTGCCAGGAACCAGAATCGATATCAGTGGCTTTTCTCTATATAGAGCTTTGCGAGCGGCAATAGATTTATGCCTGGTTAAATATTGTTTTGGCATATGCTTGACTAAGACATATAAGTCAAGTAATACATAACGAGTAACATCTATTAAGAAAAACGGCCAGAAATAAGCAATTATTTGTCCGGTGGATAAGCCAGCTACAAACTCGACAGTGCTTTCAATCAAGTTAACGGTCTCTGCTGGCGTTTGCTAAAAACGTTTCTAATGTTTCATTAAATTGCAACGATTCATCGACAGCCTTAATGAGCACCTCAATGTCTAGTGTTACCCCTAAGTTACTTTCAAATAGTGATTTTACAGATTGTTCTAATCTGCTGATAGCAAGGTTCGCATTTTTAGACGATGTTTCTGTCATCATTACTAAAAAAATCGTCTCATTATGAGCCGAGATGATATCTGTCGTTCTAAAAATACTTTTAAAAATACTACTGAGTTCACTAAATACCTGATTAGTTTTTTTCCCTAGTTCAGCATAAATCTGATCGAGTTTTTTAAAGTTAATGAGAACCAAAGAGCTTGAAGATCTTTTATACCTTGTTATTCTGGCAACCTCGATATCGACAAAGTCATGAAAAGTCGTCTTTGAATAAAGCAACAGGTCAGCTTTTAAAATGTTGGTGAACAGCGCATCCAGACCATAACATGCTGCATTTTGCCCTATGGCTGAGCTGCTATATGCATAAATCGTTTGTTGGCTTTGATTTTCAGGGTCAGCACTACGATGACAGCTATAACATGTGGTTACCACTACAGAGTCCTGAAACGTATGCGTGCAGTCATTACAGTGGTATACGGTGGATGGCTTGTCATAATCAACGCCAATATGTTGTAGTCGCATCTCACATTTAGGACAAATAAGCCGTTCGCCTCTTAAAAATTTAGACTGCTCAGCTGTATAGGCACATTTGTAGTGATGTATTAATTCATTTAGCGTTAAATCTTCTGATGAGCAGTGGGGGCAGGTATCTTTAAAATTCAAAAATGCGCTACTACAATGGCTACAAAAATGTGCGCGTGTAAAAAATTTTTCAAGTAGTAATGATTGAGACTGTAAAAATGATAAAGCCTCTATTACTGCTGAATCCTGTTTTTCAAACAAGGAATCAAGCATCGGGTAGGCATATCCAGACTTTCTGTTCGCCGTTATCACCGGTGCCATTTCTAGATTTCTGCTCGCAATCATTCTTAACACTTTGAATGCAACATTTAAATCTTTATGGTCTTCTTGGTATTCTAGCTTATCTATCCACTGGTTTATTGGCTCAACGAAAGAGATTTTATCTTCTATCAACTTTTTATTTACTTCTTCATTATTTATGTGACCATCAGCAGCGCCAGCTATTTCATCTGGTATTATATTTTTATCCAGTAAAAATATAATCGGTTTTAAGTAGAACTCAGGTGAGGTGTTTTGTCGTATCAAACATAAAGTTTTCCAGCCAGTTTGCCAGTCACTCATACTAATTAACCAGAAAGAAACCAAGGTAAGATCGATGGTTGTTATTTCATTAAGTGAAATAGTTTCTACATGAGCAGGGGCTTGCTGCATCTTAGAACACTCAATATAGTATGCCTGCCTCATTTTCTTCCTCTCACTTTTACGGTTTTTTGATTAAACAATTTCCAGATAGCAGCTTGTTCTTTATTAACTGGTTTTAGAACAATACGTAAATTCATTCTTATGGGAACATATTTATCTAGTATTCTTTCATCCTGATTTAATGCTGCTGATGTAATGAACTTAATTTTTCCTGAACTTTCTATTTCCCCAGGAAATTCCAGTTCAAGAATATCGCCAACTTTGAGAGAAGAGTGCAATCTCATATTTAAGTAAAAATCAATTTTAACAGGCGCATCATCTGCGATAACCTTCATAATACTTTCTGAGCGAGTAACTGTTTCTTTGGCTGTTTTTTGTACTGAATATATGGTTGTAGAAAATGGTAATGAAATAGTTTCGTCGGAACATTGTAATAATGCCTGAGCAGCATTGAGTGTTGCCATATTTTGAAGGCGTTCTTTTTTCAGTTTTAATTTATAGTTTAGTAAGCCAGCTTCATGCTCTAGTTTGCGTTTATTCCTTAATAGCTTTTCGTTATCAGAAAACACGTCTCCTGTTAGTTCAAGTGTACGGAAAATTTCATTTTCCTTTTTTTCAATTTTTATTTGCTTGATTTGAGCGTGTAAAAATGTAAGTTTCAACTTATCTGAATTTATATCAAATTTAATATTTTCCGAACGGTTATCCATATTTATAGTTACAGAGGGTATGCAGTGTTGATTGTTTTTAACGGTGGCTATTACTTCGTTTGCACGTAATTTTCCTCCTTCTCTACCATTAAGAGATAAAATTCTACCGCCACTAATGGAACTAATGGTGATTTTTTCAACTTCAACAAAGCCAATACTAGTAAAAAATAAAAACCGCATCCCAATCACATAAGCTATATATAAAACAATAGAGCTGATGACGATAAAATAAAGGAATAAAGTAAACTTGGATTTTTTTGACTGGGGTGCTTCACCTTCGGGTAAAGAGGTTATAAAATCTTTGCGGTTATTTAATTTCATATGTTGATTCGGCTAATTCTTGGACATCGTTATAAAAGTGTCTAATTGATGGAATGAAAAGTTATTAATCCCCGTTTCTTGTTGAATAGCAACAATAGCCTGCTCTAACGCCCACTCGCTCTTAAAGTCACCTGTTCGCAGTACGACGGTCAAGTTTTCTAAAGGTACGTGCTTAGCAATACGTTCCATTCTTCTAATAATAGTTTCAACTTTATTGGTACCATAAGCCATTACATATAGTTGATTACTTAGGTGGTTTAATTGTTGGTAGACGTTATCGGGCCAATGAAATGGGACGGCAACAGTAAGATAACCATCGGGTAATGATTTTTTTACATCCTTTAATAAATCAAGGTAATAATCTACATATTGACGTTTTAACTGCTTGCTTACATCCATTGCCTGCGGTTCTATATCAAAATGTATGATTGGAAACCTTTCCATTGCTACTGCGGTGGCTGCAACTGCTCTCTCGTGATTTTTAGGGAAAAGCCAGTTGTTATCACCAATAATCGCTTCAACTACAATGTTTTCTTTCTGCGCTGTTTCAATAAACTGATTAAGTTTATTATGGTCAGTTTTTTTGCCAGCCGATATGAGAACACGTTTGATGCTTTTCGCCTCAAGAAAATGAATTATTTGACTGTTTGGCATGGCATTAAAACGTTTAGACCAGATATAAATTGAGCGATCCCCTGGGCGTGCTCGGTAATCGGCAACTTTAAGTGGGCTTACCTTAATAAATTGCTCATCAAAAGAAATGCCAGAAACCAGAAAAACTTCATTGACGCTTCGATAAAGCTCTCTTTTTGACTGAATAAGTTCGATAGCTGCATCTAGGTGCGTTCTCAATCTGGTTATTGCTACTGCCAGCTTAAGGTTTTTATCTAGCGATTTACCTACCTGAATACGTCGAACTCTTTCTTTACTTTTCAGATAGCGGTACTGCTGTTTTACGACTCGTTCTAATTGTATTCTTAAGCGCTCATAAGCTATTCTGGTTTTATCTATACGCTTCCAGGCTGCATAAGACGCTTCGCTGTCCATTTGACTGGTTTTAAAATCTTGTGTGTCTGTATTCTTAGCGTTAAGGGGGATAGTAAAGCGAAGTCCAGCAACAAAATTGTTCTCATCTTGGCGTTGACTATGATGTTCATGGCGTAGAAAAAAGCGCAATCGGTTATCATCTTTTAATGTGTATTTATCTAACACATTTCGTTGTTCAAGCTGTTTGATTCGTTGTGCTCGATGATCATTTTTAATTGCTTCAATGATGGCTAAAATATCAATGTCGATAACAGGTGGGTTAAGCTTTTCTGTGGCGGTACCTCGCCAAAAAGGGTTGCCATGAATATGCTCAAGCCTATTTCGTGTAAGGCGAACATCTTTTTCGGAGACTAAAAACGCATCAAAAGAACGCCAACCAGAAAAATAAGCCTTTTTTTCAACTTTGTACACAGGCTCCATAAGTTTAAGTTTTAATGAGAGTAGTGAAGACTCCAACGCGATAAACTGGCGGCCTATATCGAACTGGCGGCAGCGGTATTCTATGGCTAAACGTTTACGTTCACTTTCAAGCGTTATGATTTCTGCCTGCCGTCTTATCCTGTCTGCTTTGAGGTTATGTTCTCTGAAACCACCCTTTAATACATCCCATGATAGCTCAATATAGGCATCTCCATAATTACTTGAATCCTCTTCAATACCACTCGTTGAGTAACCGCCACGAAGGCTTAATCCATTATTTGCATCTACATTATCTGCCTCAGAAAGTAAGGCTTTAATGTGAAAGGTATTGTTCCATTCTGCTTCGCAATCACCACCCAAAATGGTTGAAACGCTATCATCGTTTATTGTTTCATGCATGTGATTTTGCAAGGATGCATATACCGTATCAAATAAGAACCACAGCTGCTCGGTTTTTTGGCTGGGGGTTTGTGCTACATTATCTAGCGTTAATTCGCTTTGGCTATCTGCGGCTGCAGCATCCATTATCGGCGAAAATAAGAATAAAGTTATTGCGTAAAATATTATAGGGAATATTACAGGGAATATGACTGGGTTCACTACTTACACTACACCTGGCTTTATTATAGAGAAAAACTCCCGCTGCAAGTTGCTGGGCTATGGCAGGATACTTGTTTTGTATAACAAGTTTTAAATACCTGAGAACTATAGCCTATTTTTTTCTGTTTGTGGATTAATGGTGTTGTCAATTTGTATTTAATTTAGTAATCAATGGGTTGTAGTTTAAAAAGGTATTAGTCCACTTGTGACCAGCCCTTGTCTTTTTCAAAGCGATCGCCATGTTTTGTTGTCAATGATGCTAATGTTGCGCTAAGCCGATCAGCACCGGTGCTTCTGATGTATTCCAGCGGGCCACCTCGAAACGGGGCGAAGCCGGTGCCAAATATAACGCCAGCATCAACCCAATCTTTTTCCTCGACAATGCCTTCACGTAAACAGGCTGTGGCTTCATTCACCAGCCGTAGTACCAGTCTATCCTGCACTTCCTGAGGGTTAGTATATGAGGCCTTTTTATTTTTAATCGGTTTACTGCCTTTATATTTATAAAAACCTTCGCCAGTTTTTTTACCCAGTTTTTTATCGGATAGTGTTTTTAAGTTATTGGGTAAGGATAGATCAAGTGCCTCGGACAGAATATTGGCAACCGATTTACAAATGTCCAGGCCAACGGTATCGGCCAGCTCTATCGGCCCCATCGGCATACCATAGTCCGTGGCGGCTTTGTCGATAACCTCAGGTGCGATGCCTTCGTCAACCATGGTCACCGCTTCCAGAATGTAGGGCATTAATATTCTATTTACCAGAAAGCCGGGGGAGCTTTTAACGGCAAGCGGTAATTTGCTAATGTTTTTAGCAAAGGCCAGTGCCTGTTGCACGACTTTTTCGTCGGTATCCGCACCTCGAATAATTTCAACCAGTGGCATTAAGGCGACGGGGTTAAAAAAATGCAAGCCGACCAGACGACCAGGGTTTTTCAGGCAGGAGGATAAATCTTCAAGCTTAATGCTGGAGGTGTTGGTTGCCAGCAGTGCATCTGCTTTCATTTTTGGTTCGATAGATTGATACAGTTCGCGTTTGACCTCGGCATCTTCAAATATGGCTTCAATAACAATATCGGCACGGTGAATGCCAGTGCCGCGATGGTCTGCCATCAAACGGTCATTGGCATCTCTAATGGCACGCCGGTCACGTTTGAACTTTTTCTTAAATGAATATTGTGCACGTTTGATGGTTTTTGCCAGTGCTTGCGTACTCTGATCTTGAACCGTCACCGAATAACCTTGTATGGCACACCAAGACGCGATGTCACCGCCCATAAGTCCACCGCCAATAACATGGACATGCTGCACATCAAATTTTATTTGTTTACCCTGGCTTTTCAGGTTTTCCTGCAAAAAGAAAACTCGCACGAGGTTTCTTGCGGTTTCAGAGGTGGCTAATTCAGCAACGGCGATGGCTTCGCGTTCCAGCATTTTCTTTTTGTTGCCAGCCTCGTTTTTCCACAGGTTTATCAGCGAGTAAGGCGCAGGGTAATGTTCTGGTTTTGCTTTTAATGCCACCTGTTTACGCATTTGAGCCGCGATTAATGGCCGTGCAATAGAAGAATTGGTGAAACGGGTTAGCAGTGGCAGCGGTTTTCGTTGTGGTGTTGTTAATGCGTATTTTTCTGCTGCTGCTTTTAATTGGCGCAGTGGTACCATTTCATCGATCAGCTTTATTTTCTTTGCTGAACGGGCGGTTAAGGCACGACCCGTCAGCATAATGTTCATCGCTGCTAAAGGACCACAACGCTCAATGGATCTCGCGGTGCCACCATAACCTGGGTGTATGCCCAGTTTTATTTCAGGAAGTCCAATTTTTGTTTTTTTGTCATCGCTGGCGATAATGTAATCACAGGCTAATGATAGCTCTGTACCACCACCAAAACAAAGACCATGAATCATGCTGACGGTGGCGCAGGGCATGGCTTCCAGACGGTTCATTAAGGCATGGCCTTTGAGCATAAATGCCAGTGCCTGTTCCTTATTTTCTAATGCAGTAAACTCTTTTATATCTGCGCCGAAAATAAAGCTGTCTTTTTTGTCGGAAAGGATAACAATCGCTTTAGGAAGGTTGTTTTCAAATGCCTGCAAAATATCATCAAGTTCTTTGATGGCAGCTTGAGTCAATAGATTTGCTGCTGAATCAGCGGTGTCAAAGTGTAACCAGGCAATGTTATTGTCACTGATTTCAATTTTCCAGTTTTTAGTGCTAGACGGTATATTGCTGGACATTAGCTTGCCTCTTTATTGATTGTTTCATTTTGTATTAACATTGCACCGCCCTGACCACCACCAATGCATAAACTTGCCATGCCTTGTTTGGTGTTTGTGCGCTGCAATATTTTACATAGATGTAAAATAATACGTGCGCCACTTGCGCCAACCGGGTGACCCAGGCTGATGCCGCCACCATCAATGTTTAGCTTTTCATATGGAATTTCACCCATGGCTTTATCCAGTGCCAGATTTTTCTGACAATATTCATCTTGTTGCCAAGCCTGGGTACAGGCTAGTACCTGGGTGGCAAAGGCTTCGTTAATTTCCCAGTAGTCGATATCATCAATCGTCAGTTGATTGCGTTGCATGATTGGGGTCATGGCGTGAACGGGGCCCATGCCCATTTCAGCGGGGTCAAGTCCTGCCCATTGCGTGTCTTCGATAGAAGCCAAAACGTTTAGCTTGTGTTTTTTTACCGCATTTGAACTGGCAAGGATTAACCAACTGGCGCCATCGGTAATCTGGGCACTGTTGCCCGCGGTTACTTTGCCGTATTTTTTATCGAAGGCAGGGCGTAGTTTGGCAAGGCTTTCAACACTAGAATCTGCTCTTACACCATCATCGTGGTCATAAAAATTCCCCTTTTTATCATACAGTACTTCAATTTCATCCATATGACCTGCTGCCTGTGCAGCAGCGAGGCGATGATGGCTGGTTTTAGCAAATTCATCCATTTGTAAGCGGCTGATATTAAATTTTTTGGCAATGATCTCAGCGGTTTCGCCCATGTTTAAGCCAACAGTGTCATCGGTCAAGCCATGAAGCAGGGCGATAACCGGGGTGAAATGTTTACCACGTAACTGCAAAATCGTTTTTAATTTTTGTCCGACTGAACGCGAGCGCATGAAGTTGCCAAGCCAGTTGACCATGGTATGGTTAAATAAAACAGGGGCGTAGCTCATGGCTTCAACGCCACCAGCCAATACCAAATCGGCATCACCATTTTTGATGTTCTTGTAGGCAGAGTCGATGGACTGCATACCGGATGCACAGTTGCGCTGTACTGTCCACGCGGGTACGCCGTGTGGAATGCCCAGCCGTAATGCGACTACACGTGCAATATTGGCTTCGCGCTCCCCAGGCATCATGCAGCCAAGGATCACTTCGTCCAGTGCATCAAGCGGGAATGTGTTACGCAGTAACAAAGGTTTTGCCGCAGCTACGGCTAAATCACCCGCTGAAAATGGACCTACTTTTCCACGTGATTTAAGTTGTGGTGTTCGACTACCATCGACGATGTAAACCTTTTTTCCGCGTCGTTTGTTCATAAGATGCTCTCAATAAATTGTAACGACCTGACATGCAAGCCTTCAGTTTTTAGTTTTAATAATGGGCATAAAAAACGTTGTGTTTCCTGCGCCGAAATTATTAAGGGGTTTCAATCTTCCAGCCATTAAACGAAAATTCATCCACTTTAATGGCGTTTTGGATTGCTGCTTCCGTTTTTATCAGTAGTGTATATTCGCTGTCAGTAATAATGTTGTTTTCTTTTGCTTCCGTATAAGCATTGCGACCGCGTTGCTGGAGTCTACCTTGCCTGTATGCTTCTTGTAATCTATTTTGCAGCTCGCTGGTTTCAATCACTAACTGAAAAGCGTGAGTAATGCGCCCGGTTGAATTATCTTTGTTGTTGCTGTTGTAAACGCCAGCACTAAGACGATCTAGGGTGTCGCTGGGTGAGAGCGTCAGCCTAGCGACTTTATGGCCGATTTTATCACTGGGGTGTTGGTAGGGTTTGGTCAGTGGGAAAACAATAAAATTACACAGTGCGCCGATAACCGGTACGGGTAAGTTTTTCATTATGCCCTTTAAGGCAGTTTGAATATTAAACAGGGCATCTTCGCAAGCCCATTTGAGTAGCACAAGATCTTCTTTATGGCTGCCCTGGTTTTCATAATGCTTTAACACCGCAGTCATTACATACATATTAGACAACGCATCCGCCAGACGACCAGAAATTTTTTCACGACGCTTTAATGAACCACCTAACACAGCAACGCAAACATCAGCCAGCAGGGCAAAGGCAGAACTCATTTTTACCAGTTGCTGATAATAATGCCGCGTGTCTTTATCGCCCGGTGTTTTAATGAATTTTGCAAAAGTGAGGCCAAACCAGAAACTACGAACAACATTGCTAACAATAAAACCGATATGTGCGAACAGAGCCTGGTCAAAATCGTTTATTCCCTGCTTCTGATTGTTGTTATGCACTGCCTGCACTTCTTTTAGCAGGTAGGGGTGACTACGCATTGCACCCTGACCAAAAATAATCATAGTACGAGTTAAAATGTTGGCACCTTCAACGGTGATGCCAACAGGCGTTAGTTGGTAAGTGCGTCCGAGATGGTTGCGTGGCCCCATACAGATGCCATGACCAGCATGAATGTCCATGGCATGATTAATCACAATACGCATGCGTTCCATTGTTTGCTGTTTGACAATGGCAGATATAACGGAGGGTACGATGCCTTTATCTAATGCTACAGCGACTAATGAGCGAGAAGCATCCATGGCATAAGCTTGTCCTGCTATTTCGGCAAGTGCTTCTTCTATGCCTTCAAAGTGGCCAATGGGGGTGTTAAATTGTTGTCTGATACGTGAATAGGCACCAGTATATTTAGAAGCCATTTTGCCTGTAGCCGCACCCAAGGCGGGCAATGAAATCGCACGTCCATCACCGAGGCATTCCATCAGCATGGACCAGCCTTTACCGACATAATCAGCGCCACCAATAACTGAATCAAGCGGTACAAAGACATCTTTGCCACGGATAGGGCCATTCATAAAAGCATGATTGGCGGGGAAGTGACGTTTGCCGACTGCTACGCCTTCGGTGTCACGTTTAATTAATGCCAAGGTAATACCACGATCTTCTTTGTCACTTAATAAATGCTCGGGATCCACCAGTTTGAATGCAATGCCTAGCAGTGTGGCTACCGGTGCCAGTGTAATATAACGCTTGTCCCAGTTTAAACGAATGCCTAAAACATCGTCTTTTCCTTCATAACTGCCATAACAAACCACCCCTGTATCTGGCATGGCACCCGCATCACTACCTGCGTTTGGGCTGGTCAAACCAAAACAGGGGATGTCAATGCCTTTGGCAAGTCTTGGTAGGTAATAGTCTTTCTGCTGTTCGGTGCCGTAAGTCATTAGTAACTTTCCAGGGCCCAAAGAGTTCGGCACCATGACGGTGACCGCAGCTGAGCCACTGCGACTACCAATCTTCATCACTGCCTGTGAGTGAAGGTAGGCAGAATATTCTTTACCACCGTATTGCTTTGGAATGATTAAAGCGAATAAGCCATTATCTTTGGCAAATTGCCATGCTTCTGGCGTTAAATCATAATCGACATGGGTTATCTGCCAGTCATCCAGCAATTCACAAAATTCTTCTATAGGGCCGTCCAGAAACGCCTGTTCTTCTTTTGTTAAGGTGGGGGCAGGCAGATTTTGTATAAAATCAAAGTCAGGCTTGCCGCTAAACAGTTCGGCTTCCCACCAGACATCACCAGCTTCAAGTGCTTCCTGTTCGGTTTGTGAGATAGTCGGCATGACCTTTTTCATCGCGCGGTATATGGCGCGGCTCAATAGATTAAGTCGAATAGATTTTACATTAAGGGGAATAATGACTGCGGCAAACAGCAGCCATAATATATATATCTGCGTGCTTTCGACATTAGAAAAAATACTGAAAATAACAAGCCCAGCACCGAGTAGTAATGACCATACTAATAGTGGTAAGCGTAGGTACGCTGAAACTAAAATAATTAAAATTAAAAAACTTGACCACATCATATTCCGCGCCTGCTTTTTTCGGTATTACGTAAATAAACCATAAATTGTCAAACCAAGTTGTTAAAAGTTTCTTTTTGCAACTTAATTAATCTATTATGTACTATAAAAGTTTCTTTTTGCAACTTAAATTTGTTTATTGTTCGCTTATTTTTTTACCTTCAGCATCATTTTACTCAGGTTTGGCGGTATTAGTGTCTTCAGCGTTGTTTATTGTTTGAGCGGTTTCTATGGGGGCTAAGTTTTCAATTTCGCTTGGGTCTGATTCGCATGGGTCTGAATAAAAACTGTCTCCGATGGTATTGTAATGAACGCTGGTTTGATCCCAGGGTAATTTTCGGTAAATGCCGAGTTCATCAAAATCAAGAATAGGGTATTTGATGACATCGAAGTAGGGCGAGTAGTCAAAGTCACGAGGGGTAATCAACTTTGAATTGCGGCGTATTAAGCTTAAGCGACCATTTTTGTCCTGGTGAATAACAGGGATGATAGGGAAGCGAACTTTAGCAAACGCTTCCGCCATCATGGTCGAACAAACCGTTTTCGTGGGTCTGCCAGCGTTATGCTCAAATAAAGTTGAACGCCAGCGTTTTGGTAGAAACCAGTATGGAAACATGAATCGCGCCAAGTCCATCATTTGGCGTACATTATAGTCAGTGCCTAATTGCTCAATGGCATATTTCAGGACAATCTGAGAATCAGCTCGGGTAATGCCACGGGGGCGGCAAATACGCAAATGTTCGCCGTCATACTTATCTATTGAAGATACGATAATACCTTTACCTAGCAGTGCTTCAACAATGAGTTGTTCATCTGGGCTACAGTGTCGATACTTCTGTATATAGTCACGCAGCACAGGGTCATCAATATCATGTAAGCGACCAATGTAAAAGAAGGAATGGGTCCATATACTCTGAGTAATAGACTTGATGATTTCAGAAATATTTGAGCGACCTTCAACCAGCAGAACATCGCCTGGGCGCAGTTCATAGCGTAAACGCTCGAAACTGGTTAAGGGTGTTTTATGATGTGGGGACTGATGGGTAAGCCATTGTACAAATTTTTCCCACAGATAATTTTTTAACCTTGCATAACCAAACAT
>CAZMLD010000001.1:23796-28586 GCA_964566975.1 uncultured Thiotrichaceae bacterium
TCCCTGCTATTTCGAGTGTAGTTCAGATGTACTATATCTTATGTGAATTAAGACAGAATACGCGACTCTCTGTTCGTAATTTACACTGAATCCTCTGTTGATGTTATCCAGAAAAATTATTAAGCAGTTTTAATGCTTTATCCATGGTGTTTTTTTGCGTATGAAAGTGCGGGGAAAAACGAATGCCACCGCCTCGATACGCACAGATTACATTATTATTCTGTAAATATTGATAAAGTTTTTCATTGTCAATATTCGATTTTTGAAAGGTCACAATGCCTGCGTATTTGCCTTTTTCAGTTGGGCTGATAATGTTTATTTTGGCAAGCGATGCCAGTTGGTCTAATAAATAGTCCGTGTTTTCAATCACCATGGACTGTACCTTGCTGATGCCAATGTCCAGTAGCATGCCCAGTGATGCATTCAACGCGGTTATGCCCATCATATTTGGGCTGCCACACTCAAAACGTTGTGCGCCAGTTGCTATTTTTAATGGCAAGGGTAGCGCATCATTCTGCTGCGAAAAATCAAAAGCATCGGTTAGCATGTGCCAGCCATATTGAGTTAATTGCAAGTGATTTTGGGTTTCTTTACGGCAGTAGAACAGGGCGGTGCCTTCGGGCCCACACAGCCATTTGTGGCCATCCGCTACCACAAAGTCAGCAAAACAGGCCTGTGCATCAAAAACCACTGCACCCAGTGACTGAATGGCATCGACACAGAACAGTACATTGCGTTGCTTGCAGGCCTTGCCGATAACAGTTAAATCCAGTAACAAACCTCGTGCAAACTGCACCGAGCTGCAACTAACCAGCCGAGTACGTGCATCCATTGCATTAATCAGCGCTAACTCTGGCTCTTCCTCATCCTGTACGGATATTAGTCGAGTTTCTACACCTTGTGCGTGCAAAGCCTGCCACACAATTTTATTAGAAGGGAATTCTTCAGCAGGAATAACAATATTGTCGCCAGCTTTAAACGATAAGCCCTGAGCAATCAGCGACAGGCCTTCAGAGGTGTTTTTTAAAATGGCGATTTCATCTGTAGACCTTGCATTGATAAGTAATGCCAGCTTTTGTTTTAATTGTTGCTCAGTTTGTAGCCAACTATCATAACGTTGTGAGCCGATAGTCACGTTTTCCTCGGCAAAAGCAATGACGGCATCTCGCGTAACCACAGGCCAGGGTGCAACCGCCGCATGATTGAGATGAATGATTGTTTCGTCAAGCTGGAAATATGGTTTCATATGGTGCAATGTAACATGAAAAAATTATTGATTGATTATTTATAAGGCATAAAAAATGGGTATTGAAATAGAACGTAAGTTTCTTTTAAAAAATGATAACTGGAAGTCACTAGTGACAGCAACACTTAGGATAAAACAGGGCTATTTACAGAGCGGGCTTGAAACTTCACAAAAATCATCGGTTCGTATTCGTACCAGTAACCAGTTAGCAAACATCAACGTGAAAAGTGTTGATCTAAATATCGTACGTCAGGAATTTGAATACGACATACCGCTGCCTGATGCAGAGCAAATGTTGGCAACATTATGTGGTGATGTCATCATTGAGAAGACACGTTATGAAGTGCCTTATGCATCACACTTGTGGGAGGTTGATGTGTTTGCAGGCAGCAATACAGGTTTACAGATAGCCGAGATTGAACTAGGCAGTGTCGAGGAAGCGTTTGAGAGACCGGATTGGGTTGGTGATGAAGTCAGTGGCGATGAGCGTTATTACAATATTTATCTGTTAAACACCCCATATAGCATGTGGGTTAAATGATTCTCTGTTAGAATCAGACTCAGGTAATGCCTTTAGCACATAATCGTCACAAAATAATACTTAAATAAATGTATAGATATGTTTTGTAAATGACTGAAAATAAAAACAATCCCAGCATACGATTATTGATCGTTGATGATCATGAACTGGTTCGTTTTGGTTTTAAGAGTCTGCTTGCTTCTCAGCAAGGTTTTGTCGTTATAGATACCTTAAGCAGCGGCGAGGCGGCGATTAACTGGTGCCGTGATAATAACGGCAATGTTGATGTTATTTTAATGGACGTTAACATGCCAGGCATCGGTGGTATTGGTGCAACACAACGTATTAGTCAGTCTTGGCCAAATATTGGCATTATTATTGTTACTGTGCACGCAGATGCCCCACTACCAAAGCAGTTGCTAAATGGTGGTGCTAAAGGTTATCTGACAAAAGGAAACGGCGTTGATGAAATGATTGCTGCCATTAATGATGTGCATAATGGCAAGCATTACATTGCAAAAGATATCGCACTGCAACTTGCACTTTCGGTCTTACCTGGCGAAGTCAACCCCATGGATACATTATCAATGCGTGAAACGCAGGTGTTGATGATGATTGCACAAGGTATTAAAACCAAGAAAATCTCAGAAATTCTTAATCTAAGCCCTAAAACCATCAGCACCTACCGCATGCGCCTGTATGAAAAGCTGGAAGTTAGCTCAGATATTGAGATGTTACATCTGGCGGCGAAATATGGCGTGTTAGATGAAAAAAATATATTAGTAACATAGTGTTTTTCCTAGAAATTTTCTTCAATGTAGTAGCTTAACATTGCTTCAAAAAAATTTGGAGCACCCTGTGCCAGGTTCAAAAAAATAGTGTCTTTTCAGTATATGAGACCTCAGCATATCTCAGCAATATGATTAAGATAAAAAACTCGGCTCGCTTGCGACCGAGTTTTTTATTTCCCCGAAACTCTGCACTCCTATGAAATATTTGGGCGAGTACGGCGACATATTCAGAAGGCTCAACATTTTGTCGTTTCATTCGTAAGGGCGAACAGACCAGAGCAACATGCTCTTGAAGGCATTCTGGTCCGCTCTCGTGACGGTTTATCGGGCTCATTTAGGTTACACTATTCAGTATGTTAGCCAGTGAAAACAAGACACCTTCGAACAACAAACCTGCATTTGATGGGGTCGCTTTTTTGCAAAATGTCACCAGTAAGCCTGGTGTCTACCGAATGTTTGATGACCAGCAGAAAATTCTTTATATCGGTAAAGCTAAAAACCTTAAAAATCGCTTAAGTAGCTATTTTCGCAAAACAGGCTTGTCACCTAAAACGCAGGTAATGGTATCAAAAATAGACACGGTTGATATCACCGTAACCCACACGGAAGGCGAAGCATTATTGCTGGAAAGCAATTTAATAAAAGAATACCAGCCACGTTATAACGTGTTAATGCGCGATGATAAGAGTTATCCCTATATCTATGTTTCTAATGAATCTAGCTATCCAAGAATAAGTTTACATCGCGGTGCTCGCAAAAAAAAAGGACTCTATTTAGGGCCGTACCCAAACGCTCATGTGGTTCGTGATAGCATTAGTTTGCTACAAAAAATGTTTCAAATTCGCCAGTGTGAAGATACCACCTTTGCCAACCGCTCACGACCCTGTTTACAATATCAAATAAAACGCTGCACGGCTCCTTGTGTGAGTTACATTTCTGAAAAGTCCTATGGTAAAGACATCAGTCATGCCACTTTATTTTTACAGGGGAAAAGCGAACAGATTATTCATGAACTAGTGAAAGATATGGAGAAAGCCGCAGCAAAGCAGCACTTTGAAAAAGCTGCTGTGTATCGTGACCAGATTAGTAACTTACGCAAAGTAATAGAAAAACAACATGTTAGCGCGAATAAAGGCGATATAGACATCATCGCCTGTGCAACTAATGCAGGACAGGCCTGCATACAGGTGTTTTATATTCGTAACGGCCTTAATCTAGGCAATCGCAGTTTTTATCCCAGTTTGCCAGAGGAACTTAGCAGTGAGCAGATTCTTACCGCGTTTATTCCGCAATTTTATTTAAAGCGCGATGTACCTGGTGAAATCATCACTTCCAGTGCGCCGCAAGATAGCGGTTTAATTGAGCAGGTACTTAGTGAGCAGGCTGGGCATAAAGTAAAAATCAGTGGGAAAGTCAGAGGTGAGCGCGCCAAATGGTTAGAAATGGCATTAAATAATGCTAATAATTCATTGAAAGTTCGACTAATATCGCGTTCTGGATTGTTAAGTCGTTTCCAAGATTTACAAGAAGTGTTGCAGCTGGATGACATTCCATTACGCCTGGAGTGTTTTGATATCAGCCATACCCAAGGTGAGGCAACGGTTGCTTCCTGCGTGGTATTTACCCCAGAAGGTGCATTTAAAGCAGATTATCGCCGATATAACATCACGGGGATTACCGGTGGTGATGACTATGCCGCCATGAAACAGGCACTGGAAAGACGTTTTCGTCCAGTAAAAAATCGGCAAAACCAGACCACGCAACAGAAGCTTCCCGATATATTATTTATTGACGGCGGAAAAGGGCAGCTAAAACAGGCCATTGAGGTTTTTGATATGCTGGAGATTGATTCTGTTTTATTAGTTGGTGTAGCCAAAGGTGAGGGTCGGCGTGCAGGGCTGGAAAAGCTCATATTTAGTGATGGCCGCCCCGATTTGCACCTCACCATTGAGTCTGCGGCACTTAATTTAGTCCTGCAAGTGCGCGATGAAGCGCATCGTTTTGCGATTAGCGGGCATCGTGCGCAACGTGCAAAAAAACGCCGTACCTCACAACTGGAAGGGATCGTCGGTTTAGGTCCTAAGCGCAGGCAAACATTATTAAAACATTTTGGTGGCATTCAGGCGATAACTCAGGCTGGTATCGAAGATATCGCTAAAACCAGCGGAATTAGTAAAAAACTGGCACAAGATATCTACGACCAATTTCATGCTGTTGATTAACAGTGCGAAGC
>CAZMLD010000002.1:0-23143 GCA_964566975.1 uncultured Thiotrichaceae bacterium
AATGCCACCTGCACAAACGATAATGGCATCATTTTCAATACACAATTCTTCACTATCGGTTTTGATTACCACACTATCCGGCGCTATGGTTTTCACATTTGACTTCATCAGCACCTGTATACGCCCAGCTTTCTCTGCATCAGTCATTTTATTGCGATTTTTTTCTTTGGCTCTTGAAAAACTTTCACTGCGATAAGAGATTGATACTGTTGTGCCTTGCTCTTGTGCAATACTGACAGCCGCTTCCAGTGCACTATCGCCACCACCGACTACGAGGACACGCTGGTTTCGATATTGTGCCGGATCAATCAGGCGATACACCACTTTGCTCAGTTCTTCACCAGGCACCCCCAGTTTGCGGGGTGTACCACGTCGGCCAATCGCCAGTAAAATGGCTCGGGTATGGTATTCAGTTTTGCCAGTTTTAACATAAAAGCCATTAGCCTTAACGTCGACACTTTCAACCCGTTCTCTATCTCTAATGTGCAGCCCAGCTTTAGTTATCACACCGTCCCAGAATTCCATGAGTACTTCTTTTGTGGTTTCTTTAAATTGCATTTTGCCGATAATAGGCAGCACTACCGGCGCCGTCATCACCACTTTTCCGCGAGGGTAGTGTGACACCGTACCACCAAGTGCATCTTGCTCAAGCGTAACAAAGTCCAGTTTTTTGTCTTTCGCCGCCAGTGACGCGCCGATACCGGCAGGGCCGGCACCAACTATAACAAGGTCAATCATGCCATTGTCTTTATTATGCTGCTCACTACGTGGCTGTTTGTCAGCAAGCATGCCATCCCGTTGTGCAATCGCAGCAACCGCCTGCACTCCCTGAGTAACCGCATTACGAATCAGCCCCATACCGCCCAGCTCACCGGCAACATAAATGCCCGGTACATTAGTCTGAAAATTTTCATCAACATGAGGAATGTCGATGCCACGCTTTTCAGTACCAAAAACAAGCTCGATAGCATCAAATGGGCAGGCTGTTTTACAGGCACCATGACCGATGCAATGCGTTGGGTTAATCAGCTGTGCTTTACCATGAATCAGACCCAGTACGTTTTTAGACCTTTCCGGGCAGGCACTGATGCAGCTGGCACAACCCAAGCAGAGGGCGTGATTGACAATCGGGTGGATTGACGCAGGCTCTGTCATTCCGGTAGACAGCGCTTCATCAAAAACACGTTTGCTACTTCGATGTTTTTTAGCTTGTCCCCAGAAATAGAACAGCAAAATAACAACCAGTGGCAAACCATAAAGCCACGCTATTGACAGCATTGTAAAATCTCTAAATTAACTTTTATCGGGCTAAGGCGTGAAACAGAAACAGGCATGATGAGAATAAGTGAAAGAAAGTAATGAACGGATTATATATGCTTCCTGGCGTTTAGTGATGAAATAATGACAATTTATGTTGATAAATTGACAATCTCGTCGATTTTTGCGATCATTTCTTCAAGCTCTATTATATTCTTGAGTTCAAGAATTTACGACACGCCCAATTTCTGGACTCATTCTATTTTATTAGCGCAAGACTATAACCGTCTTGGCCATTTCAAATGTTACAAAACGCTGTTACACCTTTCCTGATATCAGGTGTTTTTTGTCAATTATTATTTGATTTGTATAAAGCTATGTTACTGAGCACACTTAATTTCATTAAGTCACAATTTTTCTCTATTGCTATTCTGGCTGTACTCTATTTCGGCTGGTCACAACGTGACAACAATTATCTGAGCGCTGAAACCGGAGCTGGTTACATACTGGGTATCGTTGGCGCCAGCCTAATGATTATCTTGCTGTTATACCCACTCAGCAAACGAGTTTCATTGCTAACACGTCTTATGCCTGCTCGTTACTGGTTTGCTTTTCACATGTTTCTTGGCATCATTGGCCCAATTCTGATTCTGTTTCACTCCAACTTCAAGCTTGGCTCGATCAATAGCAGCATCGCGCTGTTCAGCATGTTGCTGGTCGCCGGTAGCGGAGTCATTGGCCGTTATATCTATACCCATATCCATCACGGTCTTTACGGAGCACGTTTAACCCTTAAGGAACTCAAACAAAAAACAGAAAATGAGCACACTGAGTTGCTCAACCTTTTTGCAGAGGACAAAAAGCTAAATAAGCAGCTAAATACAATGGAGGAAAAAGTACTGCGCCCCTACCCTGGCTTGCTGCGTAGTCTGCTGCATGTTTTTTATCTGGCGATCAAAGCACCATTGTTTAAAAGAAAGGTGCTGCGCTTACTCACCCACAGCTATCAGGAAAATAACGGCAATAAAACGCAGCCAGACAGTAAAGCTGTCGCTGCTTTAATCAAAAATTATATGCAGGCATTGAGGCAAAACGCCGCATTCAGAGTATACGAACGACTTTTCTCACTGTGGCATGTGTTGCACCTGCCGCTGTTTTTTATGATGCTTATTACCGCCATTATCCATATTTTCGCGGTACACATGTACTAATGCCATGCACCCCGTAAGCGGCATAATTAACCCACCATTCCCAGCTATTGACTGGCCGCACGACACCAGAACATGGCTAGGCTATTAGGCGAATACCCGTGCCTACGCTACCTACAACCTTCATTCGCCTTAGCTTATTACTGATATTCATGTTGTTATCAAGCGCTATCATTGCCGACTCTTTCACCTCTTTACTGATGCCAGGGCCAGTTATCAAGGCACATGAAGAATATGAAAAAGACTGTGTTCAGTGCCACGATACCAGCAACAAAAAAAGTCAGGGGCAACTCTGCGTTCATTGCCATGCACACGAAAATATTTTTGACGACCTGAACCAGAAAACCGGTTTCCATGGACAATTGCCCAGCCCAGCTCGAACTGACTGCCAGCACTGCCATACCGAACATGTCGGCAGAAATGCAAACGTGGTGCTACTCAATCCATCAACTTTCGATCACCGCAGGACAGATTTCGAGCTAACCGGCGCGCACACACAAGCCGCATGTCATTCATGTCACAAACCTGAAAAGAAACATGCTGAAGCGCCGTCTGACTGCTTTAGCTGCCATGAAAAAACCGATGTACACGATGGCAAACTGGGCAAAAAATGTGGTGACTGCCACAAAACAATAAACTGGAAAGAAACAAAATTTGACCACGATAAAACCGACTTTCCTTTAAAACAGGCACATAAAAAAGTCAGTTGCCCAGCCTGCCATATAAACCGCACATATAAAGACACAGCAAAAACCTGTATTGACTGCCACCAGATTAATGATGCTCACGGTGGTGACTTTGGTAAAAAATGCGACCGCTGCCATCAATCGAAAAAATGGAGCGACATCCACTTCGATCACAACACAGAGACCGACTTTGCGTTACACGGCAAACACAAAAAAGCCACCTGCGATAGCTGCCATGAAGCTGGTGATGTCAGTTCTGACGAAGAAAGGAAAAAATTAGCCAAACAATGTTTTGGCTGCCACAAAAATGACGACAGCCATAAAGGCCAGTACGGTAAAAAATGCGAAACCTGTCACACACCAACCTCATGGCAAAAACAGAAATTTGATCACGATAAAAAAACCGATTTTCCCTTACGTGGCAAACACAAAGACGCTAGCTGCAACCAGTGCCATAAAACTGATCTTTACCAGCATGAAAAAACCGCTTCAAAAAAGACAAAAATCAGGTGCATAGACTGCCACAAAAAAGATGATGCCCATCAGGGTAAACAAGGCGAAAAATGCGATAGCTGTCACCAGGAAGAAGGCTGGCGCAGCAATGTTTTATTCGATCATGACCTGACTCATTTCCCGCTCATTGGTATGCACGCCGTCGTACAGTGTGAAGAATGCCATGTTTCTACCGTGTTTGCTAATGCCCAATCACAGTGCAACCAGTGCCATGCTGACGATGATGTGCATAAAACTAGGCTGGGCACAAACTGCCAGAGCTGCCACAACCCAAATGCATGGCAGATATGGCTGTTCGATCATGATACCGCAACCGATTTCATCATCGATGGCGCTCATGCCGAACTGGGTTGCTACGACTGTCATCAGAGCGCATCAAAAGATAAGGTAACAGCGCCCAAAGACTGCATATTCTGCCACCGCAGCCAGGATGTTCACAATCGTCAGTTTGGTCGCCACTGCGGCGACTGTCACAGCACGGAAAGCTTCAAACACAGCAACATCAAACGATAGTGGTAAGTGCCATGATACACTCACAAATACAGCCATGCCCGCCGCGGCGAATACCGTGTCACCCGTTTCTGGTTTTCACCCTGCTTGCGGTCTCCCTGCTGGCTTTTTTTAGCTCGGCACAGGGGGCCGAAACCACGTCCGGATTTGATCACTTTGCAACCGGTTTTCCACTCACCGGCAGACACGAACTGATTGATTGCGCCGAATGTCATATCGCTGGGCAGTTTAAGGGCACCCCCATGCAGTGCAGCTTTTGCCACAACGAAATTCGCGCACCAGGAAAAGGCGCTCAGCATGTACCCAGCAGCCTGTTTTGCGATGACTGTCACACGGAACAATCATGGTCAGGTGCAAGATTTGACCATATCGGCATTCAGCGTGCATGCCTGAGCTGTCACAACAACAGCATTGCTATAGGCAAGTCTGCCACACATATCCTTAGCCGAGCAATATGTGAAGACTGCCACAATACCATCACTTTTAATCGTGTTGCCAGGGTTGACCATACTTCCGTCATCGGTCTGTGCAGTAGCTGCCATAACGGTGCGATCGCAACGGGTAAACACCCAACGCATCTACCAACAACGTTTGAATGCGACCAGTGCCATACCACCAACACCTGGTTTGGCGCTCGTTTTAACCATTCAACAGCAACTGGAGCCTGCACTCGCTGCCACAATGGAACCATCGCAACGGGCAAAGCTGCAAATCATATTTTTACCACGCTGGACTGCGGCAACTGCCATCAGACAACAGGCTGGTTACCCGCAATCACGCCATAATCTAAAACCATTTATAACGATACAATCATGATATTAACCACCCTGCCAGTAATGCTGAGCCAACGATCCTACTCAGCGTTTTTTTGCACAATACTGTGCCTAAGTTTATGCCTGATAACGGGCACGGTCACCGCCTCAAATAGCACCACCAGCTACACAGTATCGCTGGCATCTGCACCCGGAAAAAATCTAAAATGGACGCTGCGAGAAAGTCATTTATTCAAAGGTTATAGTGTTTATATTGAGCAAACAATGATTAAGGGTTCGCCATGGGAAAGATTAAACGTGGGGATTTTTAAACAACCTCAACAGGCTGTTTCGTTGCTGAACAAGATACAAAAAACATACCCTCGTGCATGGATTCAAAAAACCTCAGAAAAAAGCACGACAGTACGTTTTCCTCGCCCAGCGGCTTCTGCCCAACCGGCTCGCACTGCGACTATAAAAACTGAAAAACCGACACTGCTCACGGTTTCAGCAACAAAACAGGTTACATTACCAGGCGGTTCTTCGTTATCTGAAAAACAGCTTGATAGTTTGATGCAAAGAGCAAAAACGGATTTCAAAAATAAAAAATACAGCAGCAGTATTCGTTTTCTGAACGCGCTAGTCGCCGCTGGCGAGCACCAGCATTCTCATGATGCCCTTGAATTACTCGGGCTGGCCAGACAACGCAAGGGACAAAAGGCGCATGCAGTTGATACTTACGAAAAATACCTGGCGCTTTATCCGGATGCCGAGGGAGCAGACAGAGTACAGCAGCGCCTTATCGGCTTACTGACAGCGAGCAACGTCCCCAAAGAAAACATCCGCATGAGTACAAAAGAAGGTAGAGCTAATGTCACCACCTACGGCAGCCTTGCACAGTATTATCAACACAACCAGACCGCAGCTGATAACGCCAACGCGATTACCACACAATCACAATTAATCACCTTTATCGACCTCACCACCTTGCACCGAACAGCAGGCTTTGACCAGCGTTACCAGCTTACTGGCGACCATCTCTATGATTTTATCGACAACCGAGATCGCAGTGAATTTCGCTTTATTGATGCCTATTACGAATTAAGCCACCGAAAAACAGGCCATTCTACTCGACTCGGGCGGCAACCATTACGAACTGGCGGTATCCTGAAAAGGTTTGACGGTTTATCCGCTGGTTACCAGCTCACGCCAGACATAAGGCTAAATCTTATTGGCGGTTTCCCCGTAGGCATTGATAATAAATCATCGCTCAATCAACACAAAACATTTTATGGCATCACCTTTGAAAGCGGCACCTTTCTCGAACACTGGAGCATGAATTTATTTTATTTTGATCAACAGGCGAATGGTTTACAGGATCTTAAGACAGCAGGTGCCGATGTTCGCTATCGTGATAAAAACAAATCATTATTCGCTATGCTTGACTACGACCTGTTTTATGACGAAGTCACTGTTTTACAGCTAAACACCAACGTGCAGCTAAATCCCCACCGCAGCCTCTATCTCAACGCCTTCATGCGTAAATCACCCCAGCTTGCGACCACCAATGCACTAATTGGCCGCCAGGAACAAAACCTTGAACAACTCAAAAAAGTATTGAATATTGAGCAGATCATTCAACTGGCACGGGACAGAACCACGCACAGTGAAATGCTGACCATTGGTGGTGCCCAACAAATAAGCCCAAACTTGCAACTAACGGCTGATCTTAGTCTTGCCCGTTTAGGCGACACCATCGCTTCAGCTGGCGTCGCGGCAACGCCAGACACCGGTACTGCTTATTTCCTTAATACCCAACTTATCGTCAACAGTCTGTTGATGAAACACGACAGCAATGTTTTCGGTGTGCGTTACTACGATACCGATGCACTGAATACGACTTCATTCATCGTTAACGCAAGGTTTCCAGTATCTCGACACTGGCGGTTAAACCCTCGCCTGCAATATGATTTTCATCAGTTCAATAATGGACGTTCGCAACAAAAACTGCGCCTCTTATTCAAAGCAGACTACCGTTTTTCAAATAAGATGCTGTTCGATTTTTATATAGCTTACGATAAAACATTTAAAGCCAGCAACGGACAGGATATGAGTAATAACCATTTATTTTTCCTCATGGGCTATCGCTGGGACTTTTAGGCGTTTTTACTCGTAAATGTCTCCTACAAAAAAATGAGATCATTTTTCAAGATTATTGGCAATAACTTAGGAGCCTGTCGAACTTAGTATAAATCTACTGCGAAAAAACCATTTTAATTTGCGCCTGAGTTATACAGATATTTCCAACAATAATAAAAAAAACCTACCGATTATTATCATTTGTAGAATACCTCATGTGAGTTTTTAATCAGCCTGTTAACCTGGCAAACCATCAGCTCTTGGCTGACTTAGCCAGGGATAAAATAGAACAAGATAGATGACAAAAGGTAATGCCCAGAGTAAGGCTGAAGACAGATACAGCAACCGAGTGTATTCAGGAAAAAAAGGAATCGACACACGCAACAGTGTAGCGATGACAATCAGGGCAACACCAATATCCACCCAGCGGTTAGTACGCAGTTGTCGCCCAGTGTGAACGGTAGCAACAATGACCATGACCATGAAAAAAGCAAGGCCAAACGCGCCGGTGGTCAAAAAGTGACGAAAATGATTGATACCATGAATCCCATCATACAAATAATCAAAACCCATGAAGCCATACCCTGCTGCCAGCATAAGCAGAATTAAAATCAACGGATAGATGTAGGAACGTAGCAGAATATTGACTTCATCGAGAAAATAATCGTTCAGTATATTCAATATCGCCGCCGCTGCCGCCAACCCCAGCCAGCCTAATACCGAATTACCGGGAAAGAAAAACTCTACCAGGGTGAAAAGGCTGACGCTAAAAATGGCAATGTTAAATGCCGGTGGTCGGGCGATGAATGTCTCGTCTATGTGACGATCTTCCAGCCATTCATTTATCGCCTCAGTGCTGACACGGCGAATCACCAACAACGTCAACACCATAAACACACCGACTGCGACTTTGAGAATACTAAGAGGGCTATGCTCTACCCAGCCAGCAACAGCGGCAAAAAACCAAGCCTGTATCATCAGGATGATGAAAAAATTAATCACCAGAGTGATGTTTCGTTGCAGTGGATCAATAAAAATCGGCTTGATCACCAGCAGCATAACCCACAATAACAGCGGCAAATGAATAAGCATGACCAGATAGATACCAACAATATCCATCATCCAGAAGGCAACTCGACCTAGCACCCAAAGACTAACCAGAGCCAATAACGTTCTGCCCGTAACTGGGGTGATGTCTTCATACAATTCGGGCACAGCAGTCAGTATAAAACCAATGATACCGGCAATACCAATGCCGAAAATCATCTCATAGATGTGCCAACTCAACGGATCTCGAATAAAGGGCAAACTGATGCTGCCATGCCAGAATAGAGCCCACAATACGATAGACAGTACAATATAGATGGGGATCAGAATAAAAAATGGACGAAAACCGTAGCTAAGAAAAACCGGTATCTGCCCTGCTGGGTAACTGTGGTAATGTTTAGTACCGCCTTTGGCTTTGCTGGTTTTGTCAGGCAACATCAACTTTTACTCCTCAGGCTGAGTTCAAAGGTTTTGATAATTTGTGGATGCGCCAGTAAACGCGCGGTTTCTTCATACACATAATGATCATCGCGTTCATGTTGAGGTTTATCCGGCTGAAAACTGTGTACCACGCGACCAGGATCAGCATCCAGCAGCAGAATGTGATCACTCAGGCGCACGGCTTCCATCAGGTCATGGGTAATGAAAAAAATACTCATTTTTTGCTCGGCAACCAAGTCAATAAGAATCTGTTGTAATTCCTGTTTAAGGCCAATATCCAGCGCTGAAAAAGGTTCATCAAGAAACAGTAAATCTGGTTTTACTACCAGTGCGCGGGCAAAAGAAACACGTTGACGCATCCCGCCGCTGAGGTCTTTGGGAAACTTGTTCAGGTCGTTTAATTCAAGCCCAAAGTTAATCGCAATTTCAGTGGCAAGCTGGTGTCGCTGCTTTTTTTTCATGCCGCGCGCTTTAAGCCCGAAGGCGATATTATCCAGCGTGGTTTGCCAGGGCAGCAGCCGCGTTTCCTGAAAAGCAAACGAAAAATTTTTAAAGTCATTGCTCACTGCACCCTGGGTGATATCCAGCAACCCGGCAATGAGATGCAGCAAGGTGGTTTTACCACCACCACTAGGTCCCACCACCGCAACCACTTCGCCCTGATGCAGCTCAAAACTGACATCACGCAGAACTTCATTAGGCCCAAAGCTGTGGCATAGCTGTCTAACGCTCAGTTTCGCCATTGCTCAACCTCGCGTTTAATCGGCTCCATCAACAAATATTCAATTAACAGCAATGAGCCAATCAAAATGGTGACCAGTGCCAACGCAGCAGCAGTATCCAGATGACTACGAGCAATAGCCAGTTGCGCGCCAATGCCATCCGGTGTCGACAACAATTCTGCCATCACCACAATTTTCCAGCTCATACCAAGCGCGGTAACCCAGGCAGGGAAGAGATACGAAATAACATGGGGGAAGTAAACATCGCTAAATTTCATCCATAGCGGGGCATGAAAACTGTCGCTCATCTCTTTCAAATCACCTTCCAAGGTTCGCGTCCCCTGTAGTGCGCCAATAAAAATAATCGGGAAAGAGGCAACCACCACGGTAAAAATTACTGCCATATCACTCAGCCCGAACCAAATCATGGCTAATACTATCCAGGCGATCGCTGGCATACCCATAAAAATAGTGATGATGGGGCGGCTCATCATCGATGCGGTGGCAAATAAACCGGCAACTATTCCCAGCACAGAGCCGATACCGGCAGCAAACAAAAAACCCAACACCGCACGATTAACGGTAATGGCTATATCCTGGCGGACTTCTTCATTATTTAATAGCTGCCACAGGGTAATAAACGTATCTTTTGGTGAGGGCAGCACCAGGGTGCCGTAAATCTGGTGACCGAAATCCCAGAAGGCAATAAACAAAAAAATGCTGGCGATCGCACCCCAGCCACTCCACAGGTAACGGGGGAAATTTTTGAGGATGTTTAGCAACGCTTTCATTTTTTACCTAAATCCTGCAAGTGATGGTACATTTCTCATAGCCACGTTCCTCGATAATTGCTCCTGCATTATCCTACTACCGTCCATCCATGGACATATGCGTGGGTATGAGAGAAAAATGAGAGTCAGAGACAATGCCAGTAAGTTAAGATTTTTGCCGTCATTCCCGCATGCTCCCCGATAAAAGACTTCGAGGACAAGCTTTAGCGGGAATCCATGGCTGGTAGAGCCTGATATAACAGGCATTGTACTTACCGACCAATGGATTCCGTCTAAAACATGACGGAATGACGGGCGTTATTGCTTAACTTACTGGCATTGGAATCAGAGAGTATAAAAAACAAATGATTACTGCCTTGATGTAAGGCAATAGCTGAATGGTTTGCTCACCAGTTTATTTTCATTTCCACGCTCCTCGATAATTCCTCCTGCATTATCCTACTACCGTCTATCCATGGACATATGCGTGGGAATTCAGAGCTGCTGTTTGTTAATCACTTAACTTACACCAGTGCCAGTAGAGCGTTTAGTATGCGTTCCCACGCAGGAGCGTGGGAACGAGAGCTAAGCTGCTAACGATTACCCGTTGCGCCATATTCATAAGCAATGTTTGGCTGATAATAAAACCCGTCATCCGGCAATTTCCCACCAATTAATGAAGGCGAACGTTGCAATAAAATATTGTAAAAATATTCTAACTCCTGACGTGCGTCAACCGCCAGAACATGATCAAACTGACTGACTTTAATCGAGTCGGATACTGCTTCTGCTGTTAGCATTTTGATGCGTTCAGCAACCATTTCACCCGCTTCGTCGGGATTCTGTTTTACCCACAGCATTGCTTTTTCATATTCTTCTATAAAACGCTGAATCACATGGTCATCAAGTTTTTTATTAGTCACTGCGATACCCGCCTGGGGGATACGGCTTTTGCGATTTAACAAACGCCCCCACTCTTGCTGCAAGTCGACACTGCGAAAAAGATCTGGCGCAATAATTTTTAACGGTAGTGACTGGGTTTTACGCAAAGCCATAGACACCGCAGGCTCTGCCAACAAAGCATGGTCAACTCGTCGCATAATGAGCAGTTGCATGGCATCCAGCGGGCTGGCGACAAAACGCAAATTAAAATCCTGCCTCGCATCCAGCCCAGATTCTTCAACCAGTTTGCTGAAAATAATATCCGGCATATCACCACGAAACGGCATGGCAATCTCTTTGCCTTTAAAGTCAGCCAGTGTCTTTAGCGAATCATCACGCGACACCATCCACAATACGCCCCAGACAGATATATTCAACAGCCTGATGTCAGCGCCGCGATTGTAAAGATTGGCAGCAACATTGCTCGGTGTGGCTATAAAATCAACATCCCCTTTAAGCGCCAAAGCGCGCATCTGATCTGGGTTTGTCCA
The DNA here is from genome assembly GCA_964566975.1 of uncultured Thiotrichaceae bacterium. Classification (GTDB taxonomy): domain Bacteria; phylum Pseudomonadota; class Gammaproteobacteria; order SZUA-229; family SZUA-229. Next base: position 11,479 of record CAZMLD010000002.1, read on the forward strand.
CACTTTAAATTCCACATTCTCAGCAACATCGTTTAAAGCGCCCGTGTTAACCATGCGTATCATCGGATTGGAAACCGCAGCAAACGGCCCAGAAAGAGTCAGCTTGTCCAGCTTTTCCTGGCTCTGTTCTGGCATCGGTTGCTCTTGTGCAAATGCAGAACTAAAAAGGCTATAGCAAGCAATCAGGCTCACAAGGATTAGTTTTTTTACCATGTTTTTTTCCTGCAATTAATGGTTTTTTATCGTTAATTATTCAGCTACGGCGTTTACTCCATCCTTAGATTCATCAATGATACGCCTTGCAAGAGTCTTAAATAAAGCCTTCACAAATGCCGATCATTGTCACACCTAAATCAGAGATTCCTTAAACATCGCTGTAGCATCTTAAATCAAAAACAAGCATGCACACTTGACGCAAGTCAATCACAACAATAATGCGAATCGTTATCATTCGTAGCATAATGATGACTCTACCATGCTAGCCCAACTATTTCATAGGAATGCTAAAAATCAACTTAACTTTATGATTATACAAATAAATATTGACACATTAGCAAAGTACAGTCTGCACCAGATATCGTTATACAGTTTCTGCAAATATTCGGGTCAGGCAATTTCATCTGAAAAATTATTAGCCGCTTTAACAAAAGCGTCTATCCATTTTTATTTAAAATAAAAGGTCACACATGTATAAAAATCCAATATCTTTATTATTACTCGCTTCTGCTTCTGGTATTGCCATGGCAAAAGAACCGATACAGCTTGATACCGTTACTGTCACCACAGCAACAAAAACTGAAAAAGCGATAGATGGTGTAACCGCCAGCATTATTGTTATCAATGCTGCACAGATCAGAAAAACAGGCGCATCAACATTAAAAGGCATTTTTAATAAACTGCCTTCGCTGACGCTTCAATATGGTCGCTTTCCGCACCCCAGTAGCAGATCTAAAGCCGCTATTTCTATCAGGGGTGCGGGCGCAAATGGCACACTATTACTCATTGATGGTAAGAGGCTGTCAGGTGAAACAGAAAATCCTTATGAGATGGATCGAATACCTGCCGCAATGATTGAGAGAATCGAAATTGTAAAAGGCTCGATGTCAACGTTATATGGATCAGATGCAATTGGTGGAGTGATTAATATTATTACCAAACAAGCCGATGAGCCTATAACCGTAGTCGATATAAAATATGGTCAGAATGGCGATGCTCAGGAAAAATCTATTAATCTATCAACTATGGGTAGAATAGATCGATTTAGCTACAGGCTTCATGCCTCATTACTGAACACAGAGCCGTTTACAATAGATAAGAACTTCCGTCAGCAAGCTGTACACCCAGGCACACATCAAGACATTCCCGACCCGATTAATGGTGACATGGGCATATTAGCGGTAACCTTTCGTGACGATGCTGAGGTAAAAACCATCGCTGCTGGCATCGGCTATGAGATATCGGATAACACCAAAATCGGTTTTGATATCAGCCACTTTAATGAAGACAGAGAAGGTCAGTATATCGGTCTACATCCAAAACCAAGACCCGATCTACCTTTCAACAGAGTGATGGTAAAAAGTACACCAGTAAATTCTATTGATGAAAATAAACGCACCGATTTTTCTATTGACCTTGAACATATAACAGCGGGCGACAGCATTATCCGCGCAAGGGCTTACCAGTCAAACTATGAAAAAAGAAATACCACCACTGCCCTTGGTTTTGCGCCAGCACCTGAAAACAAAAAATTCAGCGCAGACGTTACCATTGATGGTTTTGAGTTAACCACATCGTTATTTGTAAATGATTTTAATCGGCTAACCATGGGTGCTGAATACAGAAAAGAAAGCAGAAATTCTGCGGCGATAAACCCTGACCCCACTTCAAATGAATTTGTCAAAAAAACAGTCACTTACAAATCACTATTTCTGCAGAATGAAATTGAATTAAGTGAGAGCCTGAACGCGACTGTTGGCGTAAGGCATGATGACATTAGCAACGCCGACTCAAAAGCCACCTTTAAAGCAGGTATTATAAAGAATCTTGATAATGGTTTAAATCTTAGAGCCAACTTTTCTCAGGGTTATCGCTCGCCTGATGTGGCTGAACTGTATGTAGTCGCGCCTTTCTTCAGGGATGCCATGCGGTTTGGCTCAGAGGTGATATTTGGCCCGAAAACCAGCCGTTACGATTTGAAACCGGAAACATCAGAAACATTTGAACTTGCTATTTCTAAAACAACAAATAAATTACAGGGTGAATTCATTCTGTTTCAAAATAATATAAAAGATAAAATTACCTTGGTCGCTAAAAATAATAATACACCAGCAAAATACTATACAACAGAAAATCTCGATGATGTAAACATCAGAGGCATTGAAACATCCCTGAGTTACCAGGCAAATACTGCTTTTGATATTGCCTTTCATGCAACATTTCTGGACACAGAAGACAAAGCCACAGGAAAGGAGCTGACCTTTACGCCCAATGTTTCGCTAGCACTAGGTGCAAACTATCAAATCAGCCCAAAACTATCATCAAGCTTTATTTTCAGATACCTAGGCGAACAATTTACCGATGCACAAAATCTACAGGAAGCAGGCAGTTATTCAACCGCAGATCTGTCATTGGCTTACCGCATCAATACCCGTGTTGAATTATATGGCGGCATCAATAATCTTGCCGATACCGATATTGATGAAGAATTAGGTTCTACTGTTGGTCGATTTTTCTATGCAGGGATTCGGAGTCAGTTTTAAGTTTCTAACCGACACATTGAATCAGTTTATTCGATTCGGCGGGAAGCATAGCCATAGCTATGGTTACAGGCGAATCGGACAAAATGGCCGCTGATATTTTCCCAAAAACTACATAGCGGTGCTGGGTACATACAACCCACATGGATGTGGGAAGTGCATAAAATACAGAAGCAAATTTTCTGTGCGTACTTTGCTAATACATTTTCTTTTATTTGTCATATCATAAAGTTACATGCCTCTGTATTTAACTCAGCACAGTATCGTGACTAGGATGTAGGTTGTTGATTTTTCAGGCAACTGTAGCATGGATGCTACAGTAGAGCGTACATGGATGTATTCACAGCGACCTGAAAAATCAACAACCTACGTCCTTACCTCATAATAGTGCTGAGTTAAATGCAGAGGCATGTAAAGTTAAGTTAATTATGCAGCGTTCCTATGAAATATTCGGGTTAAGCCTCGATCGAACAGGTTGTGGTTAACGCATTCTAGTTCAAGGCCTGAAACGCACGTAATAACAAGGCTATTGCGAAGTTTTACAACGCAGAAACAGGATGCTTTAAGCGAAAAATGTCAGTTCATGACTTGTTCAGAGCTTCCTTAAGTCTAAGAAATAATTAAAAAAAACCAACTTATCCACAGCTTTTCCAAGCTCTACCCACTGTAATACACACAACATATAGTGCTTGACTTAACGCCCAACCACACCCTATAGTGTCTAACATAAATATCGATAAAAAATAGTCAATCACTCACAGGAAGGGCAATGCAGGCAAACTCACCCGATCAAAAACCAGTCTCTGTTCAATCAGCCACCCTGGACGCAACACCAGACAGGCCTGACAGCACCGGAACCAGCACCGCAGCAAGCACTCAATTTCGCGTTCTCCGACGCAACGGCAAAGTCACCGCCTTTGCTGGTGAAAAAATTTCCATTGCCATGACCAAGGCCTTTCTTGCCGTCGAAGGCGGTAATGCAGCGGCAAGCAATCGTATTCACGAAATCGTTCAAAACCTGACACAGCAGGTATGCCATGCGTTAACTCGTCATATCCCTGACGGTGGCACCTTCCATATTGAAGATATTCAGGATCAGGTTGAGCTTGCCCTTATGCGTGGTGGCCATCAGAAAATTTCACGCGCTTATGTGATTTATCGAAATGACCACGCCAAAGCTCGCGCACTGGAACTGGAGCAACAAAAGCAGACCGGTGACACCGCAGATAGCGCATCCAGTCGCATCAACGTCACCCTGGAAGACGGCAGCATAGTACCACTCGATAGCAAGCGCTTACACGCTATTGTTTCGGATGCTTGTGACGGCCTTGAAGGTGTAAACGCACAGGCTATTCTAGACAACACCGAACGCAACTTGTTTGATGGTGTCGCGCATAAAGATGTGGCGCGCATGTTAGTCATGAGCGCCCGCACATTAATTGAAAAGCAGCCGGATTACGGTTATGTTGCATCGCGTTTATTACTCGACGATTTACGCACTGAGGCATTGAGTTTTGTTTACTACAAAACCTGCAATGCCACGCAAACAGAGATGAAAACGCAATATGCTGGTTATTTTGATGCTTACATTAAACGCGCCATTGATCTGGAATTACTCGACCCACGCCTGGCCGAATACGACCTCACCTTGCTCGGTAAAGAGCTAGACGCTTCGCGCGATTTGCAGTTCACCTACTTAGGCCTGCAAACGCTGTATGACCGCTATTTCATCCATTCCGAAAACACCCGTTTTGAACTCCCCCAGGCGTTTTTCATGCGCGTTGCTATGGGTCTGGCAATAAACGAAATCAACCGCGAGCAACGGACTATTGAGTTCTACCGCCTGCTATCGTCTTTTGATTTTATGAGTTCAACGCCTACTCTGTTTAACTCTGGCACCTTACGTCCGCAGTTATCAAGCTGTTACCTGAGTACCATCCCCGATAATCTGGACGGCATTTTCAGTGCCATTAAAGACGATGCCATGCTCTCCAAATATGCGGGTGGTCTGGGCAATGACTGGAGCCGAGTACGTGGCATGGGTTCTCATATCAAAGGCACGAATGGTAAATCTCAAGGTGTCGTGCCCTTCCTAAAAGTGGCGAACGATACCGCTGTCGCCGTTAACCAGGGAGGCAAACGCAAAGGTGCGATGTGCGCTTATCTGGAAACCTGGCACATTGACATCGAAGAATTTTTAGACCTGCGTAAAAACACCGGCGATGAACGTCGCCGTACGCACGACATGAACACCGCCAACTGGGTTCCTGACCTGTTCATGAAACGCCTTGCCGAAGACAAAGAATGGACTTTATTCAGCCCCAATGAAACACCCGAGTTGCATGAGCTGGTTGGCAAAAAATTTGAACAAACCTATACCGCTTATGAAGCAAAAGCCGCCAACGGTGACATGCAAATATATAAAACGGTTAAAGCCACGACCCTGTGGCGTAAAATGATTAGCATGTTATTTGAAACCGGCCACCCTTGGATTACCTTTAAAGACCCCTGCAACCTGCGCTACAGCAACCAGCATGTCGGCGTGGTACACAGCTCAAACCTGTGTACCGAAATCATGTTACACACCAACGACCAGGAAATAGCGGTTTGTAATCTGGGTTCAATCAATCTGCCTGCCCACATCAATGACCAGGGTCTGGACACCGAGAAATTGGAACGCACCATCAACACTGCTATGCGTATGTTAGATAACGTTATCGACTACAATTTCTACAGCGTTCCCCAGGCGCGTGAATCCAACTTACGCCATCGACCCGTCGGCATGGGCATTATGGGTTTTCAGGATGCACTGTATAAACAACGCACGCCTTACGCTACAGAACAGGCGGTTGAGTTTGCCGACCGCACCATGGAAGCGATCAGTTATTTTGCCATTAAAGCGTCCACCAATCTGGCTGAAGAACGTGGTCGTTATTCCACTTTTGAAGGCTCACTCTGGAGCAAAGGAATATTACCCATTGACTCTATCGACATGCTTGCCGAAGAACGCGGCAGTTATCTGGAAGTCGACCGCAGCCATAGCTTTGACTGGGATTCATTACGTGACCGCGTACAAACTGTTGGTATGCGTAACTCCAACACCATGGCGATTGCGCCCACCGCAACCATTTCCAACATCTGCGGGGTCAGCCAGTCCATCGAACCGATCTATCAAAACCTGTTCGTTAAATCCAACCTGTCGGGAGAATTCACCGTCATTAATCCCTACATGGTAAAAGACCTGAAAGCGGAAGGCCTGTGGGATGAAGTGATGATAAACGACCTGAAATACTACGATGGCAGCCTGCAACAAATTGACCGCGTATCCGATCAGATTAAAGCGCTTTACGCCAGTGCCTTTGAAATTGATTCACGCTGGTTAATCGAAGCTGCCTCACGCCGTCAGAAATGGCTGGATCAAGGACAGTCGCTCAACCTCTATATGGCAGTGCCATCCGGCAAGGCGCTAGATAACCTGTACAAACTGGCGTGGATCAGGGGCTTAAAAACCACCTATTATTTACGCTCCATGGCAGCAACAGCGGTAGAAAAAACCAATGGCGAAGACCGTGAAGCTGCGCCACTAGCCAGTGCCACCGAAAGGGCATCAGCACCGGCCATGCCTAAAGCATGCTCAATACTTGACCCTGACTGCGACGCATGTCAATAACCAAAAAATAAGGAGCCAAATTAACATGTTACATTGGGATGACCCGCTGGCAACACCAGCCAAAGCAGAAACAGCAGCCCCCGCGCCTTTAAACAGCAGTCTAAAGGAGACCGTGGCTGAGAACCTAAATAACGACCAGAATAACAGCCTTGATAACAGCATAAACCACGGTACGGCAACACAGCAGACAACCGCGTCAGCCAAAGCCGCGCCAATCAAAGCAAAGTTTGCCGAGCAGCCAGAGCCGGCTTTTAGCTCCGTTACGGCTAAACCCATCAACCCGGAAGACAAACGCGTTGTTAACGGCATGGCTGACATCAATCAGCTGGCGCCATTCAAATACCCCTGGGCCTGGGAGTACTTCCTCAACGCCAACAAAAATCACTGGACACCTCTGGACATCAACATGACCCAGGACATCCATGACTACAACCACAAATTAACCCTAGAAGAAAAACACGTTTACGACAATGTCCTATCCTACCTAACCACCTCCGACATCCTCGCCATGCGTAATATTGGCATTGCGGTAATGGAAAAAATGACCGCGCCGGAATTACAGATTTATCAGGCACGTCAGGTTTACGAAGAAGCCATGCACACCTGGACTTACCAGCATTGCATCGAAACCCTGGGACTGGATCAGGGTGAAATCTACAATCGTTATCGTGTGGTACCGGAAATTCACCACAAAATTAATATGTGTAACCGCCGACTTGAGTCTGTATTACGCGCCGACATCGACCTCACAGACCGTGATGAACTGGAAAACTTCGTTATGGCCTACACCTTTTTTGCCGGTGTATTTGAAGGCACCTGGTTCTACAATGGCTTTACCCCTATTTTTGCCTTACAGCGACGGGGTTTAATGAAAGGCACCGCTGAGCAGTTTCAATACATCATGCGCGACGAAGTATTACACGCTTCCTTTGGGATTCGCGTCTGCAACCAGATTATCTTGGAAGAAAAGGTCAAACTCGACCCGAAAGCAATCCAGTACATGTGGGAAGAAGCCGAAGCAGCAGAAATAGCCTATGCCAGATACCTGCTGCCTGACCCTATTTTGGGCTACAATGCAGAGGATCATATTGCCCAGTTCCGGTTTGTGGCAAATCGCCGCGCTAAAAAACTACATCACAAAGAACCCTTCCCAGGTGCTAAAAACACCTTAACTTGGCTGGATGAACAAGCCAACCTGAAAAAAGAGAAAAACTTTTTTGAAACACGCGTTACCGAATATCAGACGGGTGGTGCACTTAACTGGGACTAAAATTTTACAGGGTGATATTAATCGTTGCATAAGTTTCCGCCACATACTCTTGCGACTGAATTGAGCTTTTCCCACATATCGTATAGAATCCCCATAGAATTATTTAGGATATAAAAATAAGCCTTGGAGGCTGGAGAAAACATTGAAAAGCGATGAGCAATCATCGCTTTTTTATTGCCTGTTTTTTATCAATATCTTCCTGCACACCTCATCATGTCGAATAAATGACACTTATCCAGAATAAGTGTCGAAAAAATGGCATGTATTTCTAAAAACAGTGTATTATTAATGTCTCTTTAAACATTAAGTTTAAGCACAATACGTTTATAAACGTAAACATCAGCTCGCTACCTCGTGGCTAAAATAAAAAAATACGAATACTCACCACAATTTTAAGGAGACTCTGATTAAGCATCACTGCTTATCGTACTTAAATGTCAGTCACGACTTTTGTGACTGAGAAAGAAACGCCAGAACAGAAATATGAGCAGTTAGGGAATACTTGCTTTTTATTCTCAATATTACCTGCGGCGGTTTGCTATGGTTATTCAAAAAGCGTACAGAACATTAATAATCTCTTTATTTGCCTCTCTATTTATTTTTCTCATAACCGGTTGCGGAGGCGGCGGCGATAGCCAGACTGCAAGCGAAACTGACACCCCACCAACAACAGAAAACTTTATTGATATTGCGGCCATCTCAGGTCCTATTGTTGCCGTTAGAGTCGGTGAAATCGCACGGTTAGATGGTAGCGGCTCGAAACCGCAGTCAAGTGGTGCCTTGCGTTATGACTGGTCTTTCTCTTCTAAACCCGACAGCAGCAACGCCGAGTTACAAGCGGCGACAACCGTGTCACCCAGCTTCATCACCGATGTGCCAGGGGTTTATATGCTACAACTGGTGGTTAGTGCAAAAGGCGTAAGCAGTCAACGTGCTATTACCACGGTTGTGGTCACCAACCCGGGTGAACGCCTGACCGGCCGTTTTAATCATCCAGGGCTGTCGTCAAATTGCGTGAACTGTCATGATGGCGTTTTCCTGCAGGAAAACGGCGAAATCCTGTTTCCTAAACCCGCCACGCACATTGCCACCAGCAATAGCTGTCAGAGCTGCCATACCCCTCAGGGTTTTAACATCATTCCTTTTACCGATCACAGGGAAGTTTTTGGTCTTTGTAGCGAGTGTCATAATGGTATCGTGGCGACGGGTAAGTCAGAGTTTCACCCACAGACAGAGGCGGAATGCGACAGCTGTCACAACACACGCAGTTTTTTGACATTAGAGCTAGACGGTAGTTTCGATCATACCAATATCACCCGAACATGTGCTGCCTGCCACAATGGCACAGTGGCCACCGGTAAACATGAAAGTCATTTAGCGACCGAATCTGAATGTGGCGCCTGCCATAGCACCATCAGCTTTCTCAACGCTTTCCCCGACCATACCGGCCCTGATGTAGTGGCTACCAGCTGCGACACCTGTCATGGTGCGGCTAATGGGCAAGGCGGGCTGATCGCTGGCGGTCAATCACTCGGCCATCCACTAACCAGTGTCGATTGTGCTAGCTGTCACAGTGTTTTAAGTTTCACCATGCCAAATGGCATTTTCAACCACAGTTTGCTTGATGCAACGCAACAAACATGTGAATCCTGTCACCATGCTGCTACCAGCATTAACGCCACCGCAGCAACCGATACCCAAATTCACCGAAACACGAACTCGGATTGCGGCGTATGTCATAACACCGAAAGTTTTACCCCAGCATTTGCCATCGACCATACGGGTATTGTAGATAACTGCGCGACATCGGGCTGCCACACGGGACTGCCTGGAGAAGCAAGCGGCAAGCCACTTGCCACGCTGTTCCATGCTCACATGGAGACCAGTGAAGATTGCAGTGTTTGCCATACGCCAGGGACGTTTAGTACCGGCACATTTGACCATACCGGCCCTTCTTTTGTCGGTAGCTGCGATTCGTGCCACAACAATGTGGTCAGTGTCGGCAAACTCGCTAATCACCTGCCAACCAGCCAGGATTGCGGCGCTTGCCATAGCACGACCAACTTTGCCGATGTCATCTTTGACCACACCGGCATAGATACTGGCGATTGCGCCTCCTGCCATGATGGCAGCATCAGCATTGGCAAATCAGCAGACCATCTGCCAACCAGCCTGGACTGCTCCTCATGCCACGACTCCAACAATTTTGTCAGTTTTGCAGGTATTTCTTTTAATCATATTGGCATCGATGAAAATAATTGTGCGTCCTGCCATAACACGGGCATTGCCACGGCGAAGAAGTTTAACCACATTCCGGCGCAGACTGAATGCAGCGTATGCCACAGTGACACAAGTGCCGGTGGTTTTGCCTCAACGACATTTTTGACCACGGTACACTCTGGTATCACCAGTGGCTGCGAAGGCTGCCATAGCAGTCAGTTTATTGCCAATCCTTTTGTACTTAAAACCGCAGAGCATTTGCCTACAGGCCAGGACTGCGACATTTGCCATACGAATAATACTTTCACGCCATCCATTTTCAATCACTCCGACATCGCTGGTAATTGCGCCAGCTGTCATGATGGCAGTGAAACTAATGTGCTGGCTGGTGCCCGTGGCACAACACCCAGCCACCCTGTCACCACTGCCGATTGTGGCTCCTGCCATGCGGTTGGTAACAATTTCAGCGATGGCATCTTTGACCATAGCGGCATCGTCAATAACTGTTCATCCTGTCATGGCAATAACCCTACCGCTACGCCGGAAGGCCCCAGAAAACATATCGCTCACATTCAGACCACTGAAGATTGCAGCAGCTGCCACGTCACAGGCACCTTTGCCAACGCGGTATTTAATCATAGCGGTATTGTCGATAACTGCTCCTCATGCCACGCTGATCCCGGGGCTATTGCCACGGTTAAACATAACGGACATCTAACCACCACCGAAGATTGTTCGATATGCCACAGTACCACTGCCTTTGCCGGTGCCCGTTTCGATCATCAGGGCATTGTTGGTAACTGTATTTCATGCCACGATGGCGCAACCGCCAAAGGCAAAACCCCGCCACCCAGCCATGTACCGACCAACGATGACTGTAGCGTGTGTCACCAAACTACTGGTTTTACACCCGCGACTTTTACTCACGCTGGCATCGTGGATAACTGTAGCTCCTGTCATGATGGCGCATTTGCCACGGGAAAAAATAACAGCCACGTGCTAACTAACCAGGACTGTAGCGTTTGCCACACCACCAGTAGCTTCATCGGTGCTGGTTTCAACCATACTGGCATCGTGGACAATTGTGTGTCCTGTCATGATGGTTCCACCGCCATTGGTATGGACGCGAAAACCAACCCTGCTCATATAGCAACGGCTCTGGACTGCCATGTCTGTCATACCACATCAACGTTCGCGGGTGGCACCTGGCTCCATGATTCCAGCAGTGCGGGCAACTGCGACCAGTGCCACAGTACGGGCGGTGGTGCCACCTTCAAACCACAAGCTCATGTCAACACCACTTTTCAGTGTGATGCCTGCCATACGACCAACAGATGGGCACCAACCCGTTTCAGCCATGACCCACAAGGAAACTACCCTGGCGATCACCGAAGAGACCTAGGTTGTAGCGGCTGCCACGGCAACACCATTGACAACACGCTACCCTACCCGCATCCACAATACGCGCCACCACAACGAAATACCGTCTATTGTGCCGCCTGCCATGCGAATGATTTCAGAAGTGAAAGCGATCATATCGGCGGTAAAAATGGTACCGTCGAACAGAATAAAAATTGCGCGGGTAGCGGCTGCCACCGAGTGAACAGCAGTGGCTTTTAGCACCGAGGAACAGGAAGCCTCTTGCCGAGAATGGCGGCAACTTGTTGAGATACCTGATAGCAACAAGCCTGTTAGTTAAACCTAGAAAAATCAGTTGAATCGCGAAAGTCCACGCAAGTTATTGACGCA
>CAZMLD010000003.1:0-4090 GCA_964566975.1 uncultured Thiotrichaceae bacterium
AAATAGGGCACATAGGTTAAAACTGTACCTTGAAACACGCCAAGATTCCTCCATGTATCAGTAAGTTGTGCTAAAAGTGTTTCGCTGCATGGGTCTTTCTTTAATGCTTCTAATATCGATACTAAAGGTTTTATACGGGGTTCCCTAGCGTATTTATTTAACACCAAAATTGCGTTATCAATATCCGCGATGTCTATACTGTCTGTAGCATTTTTCATATTTCTTTTTATCCGTTTTTATTAAACACTGGGGGGCGCCCCTTTTTTATCATTGCTTTTCTTCTAGTACATAACGCTCAGTAAAGTGGTTGGGTTGATGTACTTGTAAGGCATTTTATCCACCCATATTTGGTGGCAGAGTATCGTATTTCGGAATGCCTTCAGGGAAGACAGCCCATTCTGGAGCAGATGCCGCGTATATAGCCATATTAGGAGAAAAGTTATGCTTAGTTAATGCGGTTGCTGGTACAGTATAAAAATTTGCTACGGTTATTTCAGCACACACCGTTGTGCCACAATGGCCGCAAAAATTGTGATGAACTTCATGACCGGAATCAGCTATGCGAGTGAAGTTTGATGGTGTACCTTTTGTGATTTTAAATTTATCAGTTGGAACCCATAAACCAAACCATTTATCCGAACCTGTATGACTTTGGCACTCTTTACAATAACAAAATACTGCATTAAGAGGCTCACCTTCGAATTTGAATTCGATTTCTCCGCAACTACATTTACCTTTATAACTTTTCATATTACGAGTATTTTCCTTTTATTTTATTGCCTAACAAAGCGTTATGTCGCAATGAAAGCCTGTAAATTAAACAAGGCTATTTACCATATATCACGTGCTCCCCCCAGTTCCAAGTTTTTTCAAGCGGTTTTCCACACAGGGCAAAGCTTTCTACTGTCAGTTCAGGCAAATGCAAAATCGCACAGCTATTGTTAAACGCAGAACTGCCCGGATTTATCACCAGTGTTCCACCCAAAAACTCAGCAAAGACCTGATGTGTATGGCCAACCACAAGCACATCGTAATTAAAGCCATGTAATTTTTTTGACCACTGTTCAACTTTATCCCGTTGAATTTCAGCGTCTTTGTTTAATAATTTAATACCACCATGACAAAGCGCGGGCGGCTGTGCGTGTACCATATACAAATTATTGTCATCAATGACGGTTTCATAAAAAACGGGTAACTGTTTGAGATAAACAGCAGCTTTATCATCTGACGCATCCCGATGATGATCCAAGTACACTAAATCATGGTTGCCAACGATACAACGGCAGTTCGCTTCAACAAGCAAGCTGATTGTTTGCTCTAACTGTGCATGATAGCCGGCAATGTCACCAGCACACAGCACATGGTCCACGCCCGCTTTAGTAAAAATAGACAGTGCTTCGGCCACGGGTTCAGGTGTGGCATGTACATCGCTAAGTAAACCGATCAGTGACATATTTACACCCCTCCATCTATAACCTGTCGCAGTTCAGGCTTAATCTAAACTAATGGCTAGCAAATCCCCCATTCGTGGTGCTCACTATGCTTTGCATCACCGCAAGGAACGCTTCAATTCCTGTCGGGTTATTATTCCGCGGCAGTCATTTAATGCAGAAACACTCATATTTATCGCAGTATGATGTGCTTTATCAACAAATTGTTGAATAAATTTTGTTTCTGCATCAATGTCCATCATTCACCCTTCTTTTTTTTGTATCACATCAATTTAACGACCGTAGTCGGTTCAATGCAGATCGTAGGTAACGCTCTGTACGCAAGCTGTTTTTTGAGTCATCAAACAACCAGCGAGCAAAACAACTAAGATAAATGCGGGTTAAAGAAATTTCTTCCATTATTTTATGTATGCCTTTTGTTTTTAATAATGCCGCTTCTCGAAACCACTGTACTGTTCGACTAATTCGCATAATACCCAAAATTTGCAGGTGAATATGACCAAATTCCAGCTTGTAATACAACATTTGCCTAGTCACTTTACGGTGTTTTTTCATTGATAAAAACCATAACATCATCACTTTATGAACCCGCTCTGGTTTGCTCAGTGCAGCAAAGTCATCTGATGCTTTTTCAGCCAGCACGGACTGGTCAGCACGGTCAAACCAGGCTTCGACGAGGTCATCTTTTTGTCGATAAAACACTTTTATCTCAAGCAGCGAAGTGTCCAACACTTTGGCGATCGTATGCAAGTTCAGTGATGACCAGTCGCTATTCTCAGCCTGTTCCAGTGCAATATCGAGAATTTTATCAGCAGTAATCTTTTGTTGTTCCATGCTTCACCCTGTAAGTGGTCTCCATGTCAATTAATTGTAAGGAAATCCAGCCAAAGATAAAGATTTTAATCGGACAAATGTAACAGGGCTTCACTCTTTTCTGATAAATCAACTACATTTACAGCGGATACTGAACCTTATCTATTCTAAAAAAAACAAGCACAAAAAAGCCGCGACATTGTCGCGGCTTTTTTGTGCTTGTTTAATAGCTTTTTGTTATTAAAGCCAAGCTTGACGATTCAAGCTTAACGCTGAGAGCCAGCTTCTTCGTGTGCCATATCGACAACTTTATTGGCTAGTTCCTGATATTTATCACGGTATCCGTCAAACTCTGAACCCGCTTCAGGAGTGAAATATTCTTGCGGATCAACGCCGTTTGCCTGTTCATATGCAGAAAATTTCTTCTGCATTGCTAGCATTTCTTTAATTAGTTCAACTTTACTGCTCATAATTTCTCACCTTCTTAATTTATGCAACATGAAAATCATGTGACCTTATAAACTATAGTTATAATGAAATTTTAGCCTGTGCCATCACTGATCCATATATCTAAAAGTGGGAGGACAACAACAATCTCTGTATCCAAAACAGCTTATACAAAGGGTTTAATAGCCGCCTTTACGTGTACTTTGTGCGCAACCACCAATTTTTAAACCTTGCTTTGATGGCATTTCAGGGAACATTTCGTACATTTCTTTGGAAGAAACCTTACGCCCCCATTTTTTACCCATGGCTTTCATGATGCCACGCTCATTGGGTTCATTACCGTCCAGTATTTCCTGGCGAACATATCTAACCGTGTCCCAATGGTCTTCAGTAGGATCGATACCCTCTTCAACAAAAAGCTCTGCTGCGATTTCTTCGTTCCAGTCGTTACTGTTTTCCAGATAGCCGTTTGCGGTTCTATCAACTGAGTCAAGTACTGCCATGATTTTTTACCTTTGCTTATTATTTAGTTCTTAAAATGTGGCACAAATGATAGCTGAAAAATTTACCTGTTTCCAATATTTCTAATGGGATAGTTTTTTATATCAGCACGGATCATATTGCGAGAGCAACGAGGCTCTATTATATATCACTTCAAGACTGGCTATTTACTTTCACTGCCCGAAAAATGTGATTTATCTTCGGTTTCTGTCACCGCTTTAATTCCTTTATGCGGAATAAATATGCCACAACCCAAATGTCTGTGTGCACCAATACCCACTTCCTGCAAAGCGACTGAAGAATGTTTATCGAGATCGGCAATCATCAAACTTCTGCTTTCTATTTTTTCACCATTAGCATAAAACTCATGGCCAATACCACACAGCAGTTTTCTCGGTTGTATATCACGCGATGTTAAATCACTCACTACGTGCTGTAAAAAATCATCTTCGCTCATCTTAGCTGAGGCAACGATATAACGAGAGAAAAGTGTAGAAAATGGCTCTATGGTTTTTCTCGTCATCTTCCCTACACATAGTATATGACCCGAAATATCCAGCGTTTTGCCAACCAGCTCACTGGCATCATCAACGCGTGATAGTGGCACACGTAATTGCATGTGCGTGCGTTTGGACAGGTAAATCAGCTCACCGTCTGGTGGACGCTCCCAGCCATTACCTGAAGTTGCACCATGTATCTGATGAATGCCCACTTCTGGGGTGTCTTTAATCCAGGGCAGTACGTCGTACAAGGCCTGCGACAGCTCCCAAGCATGACAGGTTGGGATTTGCTTGCAATCAATCTTAAAGTGTAAATCAATAACCTTTTCCGAGCTATCGACATCATTTTTTTTGTCATGTTCTTGCCAGTACATCTAA
>CAZMLD010000003.1:4190-22948 GCA_964566975.1 uncultured Thiotrichaceae bacterium
CTTTTCCGAGCTATCGACATCATTTTTTTTGTCATGTTCTTGCCAGTACATCTAAATTGCCTGTTCTATCTTATCTAATCACTACCTTTTCTATCCATTACAACTATCAGCTACAGTCTGGAAGTAAAAGCCGCTTCCAGTTTATCTTCCCAGTCTGACGGTGTATCTGCAAACTGCGGTTTGACATCCATTCGAAAAAACAGCTCACCTGCTGCCGCACGTTTTTGTAATTCGTCTTTCAGTTGCTGAAAATTTTCCATATCTGGGTTTTGAATCATTACTTCGCTTAGCCACAACATCTATAAAAAAACCTCTCTAGTTTCTGAGTCCTCAGCATAACTCAGGTTCAAAGAAAAATGCGATATTTTGACGAGAATATTGGAAATACACGGCATTTTAATTTGCGCCTGAGGGGTCTATACAATGAAGACAATAACTAAACATAGTTTACCAAATAAAATATTTATGCCAACTTGCTGACGCTCTCTTTTCTTATTATAACACGCGGCATAAAAACAGGAGATTCGAATCAATATTAGATGTGATATCAATTATATAAAACATATTATTAATAATTTTAATGAAGTAATTCCCAGCATTTCATTACTACCAGGAAACATGACAAACGGTGCAGCAGATCAAGTTTCCCTAAAAGCTATTGCGCCCTAGGAGCTTGTCCAAGAATGGAGGTAAGCTACAACAAGTGTCACATGAACACAGCCCTTAATGCAGTCTAAAAGTAGAGCAATGAAATTGCCGTTACCAACACCGAATAAGGGGCTTACAGAAGCAAATAAAAACATTAACAGTGATTATTACATACTGCCTCATAATATCTCGCACGATACATCAAACGTTTCTGATTATGACCATCACTGAAACTGCTACGATTATGTAATACATTGTTACAAACAATGCCCTGACCCGCCTGTAGCGCGATGGTGAATACATTTTTTTCATCTGCCAGCATCGAATTAATAATTTCAACTGCCCGCTGCGTCTCATCGGTATCGCGCCAGATTATATTGCGTTTCCTGGCCGAAAAACGCATATGCAACCTACCATCAGACTTAACCATAAACACGGGGCCTGTTTGCGCTTCACGAATCACTTTTCCCGCTTCAAGGTTGTCAGGAATAGTCATTGCCTCTGGGTGCATCAGTGCATCTATATAAGCCGAATCCTCATCACGTAACCTCATATAAATTTCTTCCGGATTCAATAATCGGTTAATACCGCCACTATCTGCCGGACTGACACAATGCATAATAATGCCAAAAATTTGCCTGTCCAGATAATTATAATAACCATCTGTGTGCCAGCTTAATGCTTTATTTGTGTAGGGAATATATTGATTACCGGCCTGGGCACGCACTTCCAGACTGCTGACACTATCATCATCAGCACGCAAGTTGGCATCTAAACTTACCATCGCTAGCCGCTCACCCAAAGCATGAACCAGTGATTTTTCCTGTTGATGAACATTATTCAACTGGTAGATTGCCATGTTGTAATGTTCACAACGTTCGATTATGGATTTTTTTTCGTCATCTGTAATCTGGTAAGGATCGTTAATCCGAACCAGCAAGTCTGCTATCGCAGGCGCTCGAAAACATCGCTTTTTCTCACGCCAGTGTAAATAAGCCGCATTATTACCCATATAAAAAGGGGAGTCTGCAGCAATAGGCTGATCTGTCCGCTGAAGCACCGGCTGTTTCATTATTAACGTATCTCAAAAATTAGCATAAGATATAGAACTATTACCGTAAAAGCTTGCCTAAAAACGCACAATTACACAATACACCTATTGGTGGATATGACTGCTGTCACTGGCTTAATCAGAGCTTACTTAACATAAAGGCTATTGAATTTCTGAGGAGCAAGAAGGAAGCAACGAACAAAATGCAAAGCATGCACACCACTAGTCACCTTGTTAACAACACAAACTGCGACTAATCTTCATATCCAACCCCTAATGAAGCTGGATAAACACAACAACTTTAGCGACATAGCAGAACGCCCACACTATTATTAAGTTACTGATTTTGCATAAAAAGCCGATTAGTAAGCAGCGCAGAAAATAGCGCCTATATCCCATAAGGGATAAAACACGTTCTGCCTACCCTCCCATGCGTAGGATTCTACAGCAGAGCCACGCAACTTAGAATACGTCCCCATAAACACATTAAGTCCAGCAGTGTCAGATTTAGAACAATGCCTGAGCAATAGCCTTGCAGCAGGCTAAATCTGTAAAAGGATATTATTTAAGAGATATTGTTTAAAAAACAGATTGGTACTAGAATTTCCAACTAGTACACAATCAATCAGTGCTTTACTGAATAACCATAGCGACAGACAGGAGAGATTCCATGGCCAAGAAGATTTATGAAACACCCATGCTCGACGAACTTGAAAACGGCCCATGGCCTAGTTTTATTACAGGTATCAAGAAATTACGTGATGATCATCCTGACGAACGCATCCAAGCTGTAAACAGTAGTTTGCTTGGTCAATTAGAACACTCATACGAAACACGTAAGGGTTACTGGAAAGGCGGCACTGTTTCTGTATTTGGCTATGGCGGTGGCATTATTCCTCGTTTCTCTGAAGTAGGCGCTGCGTTCCCTGAGTCAAAAGAATTCCACACCATTCGTGTCCAGCCACCTGCTGGTAATCACTACACCACTGATATGCTTCGTCAACTGGGCGAGAGCTGGGAGAAATGGGGCTCAGGCCTGCAAACTTTCCACGGCCAGACTGGTAACATCATGTTCATCGGTACCACTACCGAAAATACGCAACATTTCTTTGATGAAATCAATGAATATGGCTGGGACTTAGGTGGCGCAGGCCCGTGTGTACGTACCGCTATGTCTTGTGTTGGTGCTTCTCGTTGCGAGATGTCATGCACCAACGAACACGGCATCCATCGTCACTTGGTAAACAACTTTACTGATGACGTTCACCGTCCAGCACTACCATACAAATTCAAATTCAAAGTTTCTGGTTGCCCTAACGACTGTCAAAATGCCATTGAGCGTGCAGATATGGCCATCATCGGCACTTGGCGCGATGACATGAAAGTTGATCAGGCAGAAATAAAAAATTACATCAAAGAAAAAGGCGAAAACGGTCGTCAATACTACATTGATAATGTTGTTTCTCGCTGCCCTACTAATGCACTGACACTTAACGATGACGACACATTAGATGTTGACAACCGCAACTGTGTACGCTGCATGCACTGCTTAAATGTAATGCCAAAAGCACTTCACCCTGGTAGTGACCACGGCGTAACCGTGTTGGTTGGTGGTAAACGCACACTGAAAATTGGTGACTTAATGGGTACGGTGGTTATTCCATTCAAGAAACTCGACACCGAAGAAGATATAGAAGAACTCATTGAGCTGGCAGAAGAAATGATCGACTTCTGGGCTGAGAATGGCCTAGAGCACGAACGTACTGGTGAGATGATCGAACGCATTGGATTGGTTAACTACCTGGAAGGTATCGGTCTTGAGGTTGATCCAAACATGGTTAGCAGTCCTCGTCAGTGTTCTTACGTCCGCATGGATGGCTGGGACGAAGAAGCAGAAAAATGGTTCGAGCGCAAAGCGGAAGCGGCAAGCGCATAACACCACACAGACCTGTTAACTAATATAAAGGAGGCTCGCTTTAGTCAATAAAGCCGCCTCCTTCTAACAAATAATGAATTCTTGAGGAATTGAAAATGAGTGACAACAAACCTCGTTCTCCTATTGAGTCTGGCTGCCCCGATGGTTTCCAGTACATCCACCCTGTTATGCGTAAAAACTACGGCGCATGGAAATTCCACGAACACCCACAGCCTGGTGTACTACGCCATGTCGGTTATAGTGGTGACGAAATCTGGACTGTGCGTGTAGGCACACAACGCATCTTGGATATTTTTTCACTGCGTGAGTTATGTGACCTTGGTGATGACTTTGCTGATGGCTACATCCACTTCACCATCCGCAGCAATGTTGAATACATGGTCTCTGACCCTGCCAAGGTTCAACCACTTATAGAGGCCATTACGGCTAAAGGTTACATCGTTGGTGGCACCAAAAATTCTGTTGCCATGCTTTCACACACACAGGGCTGGTTGCACTGTGACATCCCTGGTACTGATGCATCAGGTGTGGTGAAGTCGATGATGGACGAGCTGATTGACGAGTTCCGTAACTGTAACATGCCTAACCGTGTACATATCACAACCTCTTGCTGTCAGATCAACTGTGGTGGTCAAGGTGATATTGCCATTAACATTCAGCACACTAAACCACCCAAGATAAACCACGACTTGGTCTCTAACGTCTGTGAGCGCCCTTCTGTTGTTGCCCGTTGCCCCGTTGCTGCAATTCGCCCTGCGATGGTTAACGGCAAACCTTCATTAGAAGTTGATGAAAAAAAATGCATCTGCTGTGGCGCATGTTTCCCACCTTGTCCGCCAATGCAAATTAACGATGCAGAGCACTCTAAACTGGCTGTCTGGGTTGGTGGTAACCACTCAAATGCGCGTAGTAAGCCTACTTTCCAGAAATTGGTTGCTGCTGGCATACCAAACAATCCACCACGCTGGCCTGAAGCAACCGCTATCGTGAAAAACATTCTTAAAGCTTATAAAGAAGATGCAAAAGACTGGGAACGCATTAATGACTGGATTGAACGTATCGGCTGGCCGCGTTTCTTCGAAGTAACCAATCTGCCTTTCACCAAGTATCACATCGATAACTGGCGCGGTGCACGTAATAGCTTAAACGCTTCTACGCACATCCGTTTTTAATTTCACTTTTAATTTTAGAGTCAACAAATTAGAAGTGAATTAACAGTTATTAATTTTAATTAGGATATTTATAGTGAAATTTAGCATTCAAATTAACGAGGGGCCATACCAGCACCAGGCATCTGATACTGCGTATCAGTTTGCTAAAGCTGCCATTGCTGCTGGCCATGAAATCTTTCGTATTTTCTTCTATCACGATGGCGTAAACAACGGCACTCGTCTTGCCGTTCCACCTCAGGATGATCGTAATATTGGCGCACTTTGGACTGCACTAGCAAAAGACCATGACTTGGATTTGGTTATTTGTATTGCAGCAGCACAACGTCGTGGACTGATGGACGCGGATGAGGCAAAACGTCAGGGGCTAGATGCAGATAACATTGCAGAAGGTTTCCGCATCTCTGGTTTAGGTCAGCTAATTGAAGCTGGCATTGAAGCAGACCGTTTAGTTGTATTTGGCGCTTAACGCTGAGGAGATATAAAGATGGCAATTAAAAAATTTATGTACGTCAACCGAAAACCCCCATACGGTACGGTTTATGCGCTGGAATCTTTAGAAGTTGTTTTAATTGGTGCAGCATTTGACCAAGACGTTAGCCTCGCATTCATCGGTGACGGTGTTTACGAATTAACTAAAGGGCAAAATACCGATGCAATTGGTCAGAAAAACTTCTCACCCGTTTATTCTGCACTCGGTGACTATGACGTAAACAAGATTTATGTTGAAAAAGAATCACTGGAAGAACGCGGTTTAACACTGGATGATCTGCAACACTTGGTTTGGGAAGATGAAGACGAAGACTGGGCAGAAAAAGACTCTATCCGTCTGGTAAGTCGCGCCGAATTAGCTGTTGTAATGGCTGACCAGGACATTTGTTTAAGTTTCTAGGTCGAAAAAAATTATAGAGGAAATCATGGGACTATTACACACAGTAAACAAATCTCCATTCGAATCTAACACATTCGACACCTGCCTGGGTTATGCATTAGACGGCTCAACCGTACTGCTAATCGAAGATGGTGTTTAT
This sequence comes from uncultured Thiotrichaceae bacterium, assembly GCA_964566975.1. GTDB lineage: Bacteria > Pseudomonadota > Gammaproteobacteria > SZUA-229 > SZUA-229. The sequence goes on from CAZMLD010000003.1 coordinate 10,026, forward strand.
GCTGCAACCACTGGTACCAGTGCTGCAGACAAAATCAAAAATGCCAGTGGTGTGACATTTGCCGTACTCGGCCCTGATCTTCAGGCTCGTGGACTCGAAGGCAAACTGGCTGATGGTATCAAGGTTGTCGACTATGACGGCTTTGTCAACTTAGTAGCTGAGCACGACTCTGTTCAATCTTGGCTTTAAACAACTTTAACATTACGCTCACTACGAGGAATTTAACATGTCATCAATTGAAGTAAACGGCAAGCAATTTGAAGTCGACGAAGAAGGCTACTTAGCTGACTTAAGTCAATGGGAACCCGCAATAGGCGAAGCTATGGCTACTGCAGAAGACCAACCATTAACAGACGAACACTGGGATATCATCAACTTCCTGCGTGAGTACTATGAAGAGTACCAAATTGCACCAGCAGTACGTGTATTAACTAAAGCGGTAGGTAAACGTCTGGGTAAAGAAAAAGGAAACAGCAAATATCTATATGAATTGTTCCCTTACGGCCCTGGCAAACAAGCGTGTAAATATGCGGGCCTGCCAAAGCCAACTGGTTGTGTATAACATCAACTTTCTTTTGAAAGTTTAACGTTATTACAGTTTGGGTTAGCTTGTTTAAGACGTAACTCAATAAATACTGTTCATTGTTTCCTGAACATGTTTATTGATATATGGAAGAACAACTAGCCCAGCCTACAGTTAAGTTATGAATTGGCTCAGGCAACAATCTAGCCTGCCTTACAAGCATAAATTTAGAGCCACAAAGAACATGTTCGGTTGTGCAGAAATACAGCTAACCAACATTTAAATTAGTTAACGAGACTTCATCAATGAGCGCACTGAGCATTTTCTACGTCATATTTTTTTATGTGGCAATGATCACATTAGTGGCAGGCATAACGAACAAATTGCTGCAATACAAACGTGTCCCTGCACCATTGAAAATTGCTGTTACCCCAGCGCCAACAACAAGAACAGGCGTTGTCTACCGATTTTTTACAGAGGTTGTTCTATTTAACAGCCTTTTCCGTGCGACAAAATGGACCTGGATATTCGGCTTCATCTTCCACGCATCTTTATTACTGGCTTTTTTCCGTCACTTACGTTATGTCATTTCATCCGACTCTTTTTTATGGCCGCTAGTGAATAACATGGTTGTTCAAAGCTTTGGCCATTACGCGGGTTTCGCGATGATTTTCGGCCTTCTCGGTTTACTCGCTCGCCGAATTTTTGTTGATCGGGTACGTTATATTTCATCACCATCTGACTATTTAATGTTGATATTAATTACAGGTATCGCGGTTACTGGCCTCATGATGGTTTATGTTGAACGTACCGACATCGTGCAGCTGAAAGCCTTTATTATGGGATTATTTCTGTTCGACTGGCAGAATATACCTAATGACATCATATTATTAGCACACCTAACCATGGCGCTATTTTTGGCGATAATTTTCCCCATTAGTAAATTGATGCACGCGCCAGGTTTATTTATGGCACCAACACGTTATCAAGTTGATAATCCAAGAGAAAAACGGCATCTGTCTGCATGGGGCGCTGAAATTGAAGCCAAAGACGGCCGCAACACATAGCGCACATATATAAGACCAAAGAAATAGTTAACTGACTGAAATATAAGCTGGGAAGACAAACATGGCTGATTACGAAATACCAGAAACGCACGAGTTCCCAATTATTCCATCCATAATGGAACGCTCGATGGCGCACAGCTCTCCTTTTATTGCAGGAGAAGAATTTCAGACTGACATGGGTTTCCCAAGCGCTGAAGTAAAGGGTGACTTAATTGATGGCTGGAAAGAAAAATTTCTCGAGTTAATGAAAGATAAGTTGAGTAAATACCGTTCATTACAGGTATTTATGGACACCTGCGTAAAATGTGGTGCCTGCACCGACAAATGCCACTACTTCATTGGTACTGGCGACCCAAAAAATATGCCAGTGGCGCGCCAAGATCTGCTGCGTAAAGTTTACCGTCGCTACTTTACCTTTGCCGGCAAATACTTTCCTAAACTGGTTGGTGCTGTTGATTTATCAGAAGAAGTACTCAGAGACATGTACAGCTACTTTCACCAGTGCTCCGAGTGTCGGCGCTGTGCGGTCTTCTGCCCCTTTGGTATCGATACCGCAGAAGTCACCATGGCAGCACGTGACATGCTAGCAATGGTCGGTCTGGGGCAAAAATATTCCAACCAGATCATTCCCAAGGTACATAAAATCGGCAACAACCTCGGTCTGCCAGAACTTGCCCTGATAGATACACTGGAAGGCTTGGAAGAAGAGGTTGAAGAAGACATCGAAGTCAAAGTACGCTTCCCACTGGATGAAAAAGGAGCTGAAATTCTACTGGTTACACCGTCAGCTGATTTCTTTGCAGAACCACACATTGATGGTCTGATCGGTTACGGCAAAGTCTTCCACGCTGCTGGCGTTAGCTGGACCTTAAGTTCAAAAGCCTCTGAAGCGGCGAACTTTGGTCTGTTCATTGGCAACTACGAACATATGCGTGAAATCTCATTACGCATTCGTGATGCCGCCAAAGAGCTTGGTGTTAAACGTATTATCTTCGGCGAATGTGGACACGCATGGCGTGTTGCATACAATCACTTAAATACACTGGCTGGCCCTTGGGACTTCCTTGACCAAAACTACCCTATTCCGCAACATATTCTTGAGTTCACCAAAGATTGCCTGGATCGTGGCATTTTAAATATCGACAAATCTGAAAACGACCACATGACATTGACTTTCCATGATTCATGTAACATCGCTAGGGCTTCACGCATTGGTGATAAACCAGGAAGCCAGTTCACCACCCCACGTGAAGTTATCAAAGCGGTATGCAATAACTTTCACGATATGTCGGCTGATACTATTCACGATGCAACCTTCTGCTGCGGTGGCGGTGGTGGTCTATTAACTGACGACCTGATGGAGTTACGCATTAAAGGTGCACAGCCACGCATGGAGTCACTGAAAAATGTCGTGGCTGACCACGGCGTAACACACATGGCGGCAATTTGTGCCATATGTAAGTCTCAATTTACTAAAGTCCTGCCTTATTACGGCATGACTATGGATCAAATCGTCAGCGTTCACCAGTTAGTAAGCAATGCCATTATCCTTGAGGGACAAAAAGGGGCAGAAGAAACTGGCGAAGGCGAAGATACGACCAAAGCGGCATAAATAAAGTAACCACTGAGCGAGTAGTAAAAATTGATGGTAACTGCTCATATCGCCCTGAAAACCGTCAGAATTAAAGAAAAATGTGAGCTTACAAGTGTAAGCGTGCATGTTTTAACGCAGAGCTGGCGACTTGCAGGGACAAGCTCCTAGCTGAGTCGTTACTAAATAAATACGTATAAGTTAGCACCTATACAAAGAAAGAAACTAAATAACACATTATTGACACAACCAGGACAATGTCCTCAGGTAAAGCAACAGGAGAGCTGGCATGGCCACTTCGAAACAAGATATGCAAGACAATAAGTTAACTTTTAGAAAATTTAAAGATGGCGATTTCATCAATAACGATTTCGGCAAACAAATTTTCAAAGAAGACACCTCACACAAGTGTCCTACTTATGTACATCGTACGCCTCCATGCCAGGGTAGCTGCCCATCTGGCGAAGACATTCGCGGCTGGTTAGACATCGTTCGAGGTATTGAATTACCGCCTGAAGGCGTTTCTATGCAGGAATATGCATTCCGTCGCTCCACCGATGCTAACCCGTTCCCATCCATGATGGGACGAGTCTGCCCTGCACCTTGTCAGGATGGTTGCAACCGCAACAGTGTTGAAGACTTCGTAGGCATCAATTCGGTAGAGCAATACATCGGCGACACCGCATTCGAGGAAGGCTTCAAGTTTGATAACAGTGCTGAAATGACCGACAAAAAAGTCGCCATTATTGGTGGTGGCCCAGCAGGAATGGCTGCTGCTTATCAGTTACGTCGCAAAGGCATTGCTTCTACCATCTTTGATGATCACTCAGAACTTGGTGGCATGATGCGTTACGGTATTCCAGGATATCGTACACCGCGTGATTTCCTGAACAACGAATGCCAACGTATTTTAGACATGGGTCACATCGAAACACGCATGAATACCCGCGTTGGCCGTGACGTAAGTGTTGAAGAAATTGAAAAAGAGTTTGATGCTGTTTTATGGGCATTAGGTTGCTGGACAGGCCGTGGTGTTCCATTAAAAGGCTGGGAAGAAACCCCTAACTGTGTTTCTGCGGTTAAATTCCTTGAACAGTTCAACAAGGGCGAAATGAAGTACACAGGTAAAAAAGTGCTGTGTATTGGTGGTGGCGATACCTCAATCGACGTGGTTTCCGTTTCTCGTCGCATCGGTACTCTGGCTGACTACAACGAGAACCCAGAAACAGTGGTAAACGGTGACTCATCACACGCTGATCATGACTCATCTACAAATGTACCTTGTGAACTGGTGACATTAACGGCGCTGTTCAAGAAAGAAGAAATGACAGCCGCTGAACATGAAGTTGAAGACGCAACGATTGAAGGCGTTAACATCATGAATGAAGTCATGCCTGTTGAAATCATTCTTGATGACAACGGTCGTGCTACTGGCATGAAATTTGTTGACTCAACTTGGGAAAATAATGCACCGGTTCCGCTAGAAGGTGGTAAAGAGTATACGGTTGAAGCCGATATTATCGTCGCTGCTATTGGTCAGGGCGGTAATCTTGAAGGCATAGAAGACTTCAACAATGGTCGCAACCTGATGGATGCAGACAATATGTTCCGCGTACCAGGCAAAGAAAACCATTATGTCTGTGGTGACATCGTTCGCCCTCACCTGCTAACCACCGCTATTGGTCAGGCTTATATCGTTACTGAAACCATTGAAAACGACTTTAACAATATCAGTTTGAAGAAGCGCCCTAAAGTTGACGTTCATCACTTTAACCTTAACGACAAAATGGTTGAGACTGGATTAGGCGTAGATTCATACAGTGCTAACGATTTTCTTGATGATGCATCACGTGGTACGGAAAACGCCAGTTATGCCATTCATAACTATGAAGACCGTTCAATGCAGGAGATCATCTCAGCAGATGATCTGTTCCTTGGTCACTTCGAGTATGACGAACGCAACTTACGTGACACCGATGTTCCCTCTTCCGATGAAGTCTTAGGTCACTTTGCAGAGCGCCAGATTAGTTTTGAAGAAAAAACAGCCGTTGCTGAGGCCAACCGCTGCATGAGCTGCGGTATGTGTTTCGAATGTGACAACTGCGTTATTTACTGCCCTCAAGATGCGGTCTTCCGAGTGAAGAAAGACAGCAAAACATTAGGTCGTTATGTCGATACTGACTACGCGAAGTGTATAGGCTGTCACATTTGCTCTGATGTATGCCCTACTGGCTATATTGACATGGCACTGGGCGAAGGCTAACTGGTTACAAAAATATCGTCATTTGTACGCGTTTGATTTGACAAATAGAACCGCAATGCCACAGAGAGTTTGATTGTTTAACATTAAATTCTCTGTGGCATCAATGCTTTTTCTGTCAAACTAAACCTATCGAAGATGACTATTTAAAGATAAAGAACAGGTAATCTGATGACAAGATTTTTACGTTTTCTCCTATTGACAGGCTTTATGCTAATGTCAACTTCGGCTATTGTTGGCACAGCACTGGCCGATTCGCTTTTCCCAACGGTAAATTTGCCAACCGATGAAAGCTTAAAGTGCATTCAACCTAGAGAAGAAATGCGTAAGAATCACATGAATTACATCATGCATCAGCGTGACATTACCGTGCATGATGGTATTCGCACTGAAACCAATAGCCTCCACGGCTGCATCGACTGCCATGTGGAATCAGACAAAGATGGTCACGTTGCTAAATATGGCACTAGCGAGCATTTCTGTAGCACCTGCCACATACACACCGCCGTTAAAATTGACTGCTTTCAGTGTCATGCCGATCGCCCACAAAAATATATTGAGCGCAAACCCCAAGTTTCTTCTTTAATAAAGCAATTACAGCAAACTTTAGCCGCCACTAACGAGGTTGATCAGTAATGAAAAACGCCGAACATTCAAAAGTAAATAATTCAAGGCGTGATTTTTTATCAAAAGCCGCCGTGGTTGGCAGCATCACCGTCGCGCCTGGTGTTTTATTACATCAAGCTTCACATGCTGGCGCATCCGTATCAACCAAAGCTGATGATGAAGCTGTTACCAGCAAAAACCGCTGGGGTATGTTAATTGATACCGATAAATGCGCCACTGGCTGTACTGGCTGTGTTGATGCCTGCAACAAAGAACATGGTCTGGTTAGCAATGATCGCCCGAAAACAGATAGCCAGTTCATCCGTAAAGTACACTTAAAAAACAAAGCAACGGGTAATGAGATTTCATTACCGCTAATGTGTCAGCACTGTGAAACTGCACCCTGTGCGGATGTATGCCCAACGGGTGCATCATTTGTTCGTGAAGACGGTATTGCAATGGTCGATAAACATATCTGCATCGGTTGCCGCTATTGCATGATGGCATGCCCATATAAAGCCCGCTCTTTCGTGCATGAAAAAGTAACCAATCAAACATTAGCTTCACCTCGCGGTAAAGGTACGGTTGAGTCATGCAACATGTGTGTCACTCGCGTTGATAGGGGCGGTATTCCTGCCTGTGTTGAAGCATGTACTGCTGGTAATCATAACGCCATGATTTTTGGCGATTTAAATGACCCTGACAGTAGCATTTCTATAGAACTGAAAAATCGTGGTGGTAAACAGCTCCGCGCTGACCTGGCGTTGAACACAGGCGTTCGATATCAGGGCATGTAATAAACATGATTTCTGTGCATCGCATTGAAATTAAACAATCTTTTAATTTACCTCTGCAATGGTTAGCAGATATAAATTTTTTTATTACTGCATCGCCAGTTTTATAACTCACTAGCCGTTACATATACACGAGAAAACAATGAGTAAAATAGAATACACCGCTGTAGAAGGCAAAAGCTTCGCTTACTTCGCTTTACTAGGCAGTCTGGCGTTCATTATGTTACTGGGTCTTGCTGCAGTATATTATGTTGGTCAACACGGTCACTATGTCACCGGCATGAACAACCAGATTGTCTGGGGTCTGCCACATGTGTTTGCTATTTTCCTTATCGTTGCTGCCTCAGGCGCATTAAATATTGCCTCCATTGCCACCGTATTCAATAAAAAAATATATGAACCCATGGGGCGCTTATCTGCCCTGCTGGCGATGGCATTATTAGCGGGTGGTCTGGTGGTGTTATTGCTTGATCTGGGTCGTAATGACCGTCTGATTATTGCCATGACTTATTTCAACTTTAAATCTATTTTCGTGTGGAACATTATTTTGTATATGGGCTTCTTCGCCTTTGTCGGTGCTTACCTGTGGACGATGATGGATCACACCGTCTATAAATACAAAAAAATTGTCGGTACCTCCGCGTTCGTCTGGCGTTTAATACTAACCACAGGTACTGGCTCCATCTTCGGTTTTCTGGTCGCACGGTCTGCTTATGACGCTGCATTAATGGGCCCGATGTTTGTCATTATGTCATTCTCTTTTGGTCTTGCCATCTTTCTCCTGGTTTTGATGGCCAGCTACAAATGGACCAACATGGAGCTTGGTGATGCTGTCATTAATCGCCTACGCAACCTGTTAGGTGTATTTGTTGCTGCTGTACTCTACTTCACCACGGTTTACCATCTAACAAACATGTATGCCACACAGCACCATGATGTCACCCGCTTTCTGTTACTTGACGGCGGTGTATACACCAGTATTTTCTGGATTGGCGAAGTCCTGATTGGTGGCATTATTCCATTAATCCTTATTTATGCACCTGGCGTAAAAAACTGTCGTGTCACTTTAGGGTTTATCTGCACATTTGTTATCATTGGTGGTTTTTCTAAACTTTATAACATACTCATTGCTGGTCAGGCTTTTCCACTGGCGATATTTCCAGGCTACGAAGTGAGCAGCTCATTCTATGATGGTGTGATTCACAGCTATACACCTAGTATGACTGAAGTATTCTTAGGCCTCGGCGGCGTTGCTTTAGCCCTTTTCATCGTAACATTTGCATTAAAAGTTTTACGTTTTCTGCCAACTTCACTGGCAGACTCCGTTACTGACCCTCATTCTCATTCTAGCAAATAGAATTAAAACATCTAAATCGAGCCTTTGCCCAATAAACACCCTGCTTAGGCAATAAAAAAGACGCGAGAACGCCGATTAGTGCCATGATACCGAACATCAAGGTGTATCATGGCACGGTGTAGTGTGGCGCGGACATTTTTTTTCTCATAGAAAATACAAGCTGCCGTCGTCTTCGCTCTCTTTGTCAACTTCACCACTACACCTTTTTTCTTTTCTACTGTAACCTTGCGTACATGCCCCGAATTTTCATCTCTGCTGCACATAAGTCCTCTGGCAAAACCACGGTCAGTATTGGTCTGTGCGCGGCCTTAAAACAACGCGGTAAAATTGTCCAGAGTTTTAAAAAAGGGCCTGATTACATTGACCCCTACTGGTTATCTCAGGCTAGCGGTCGAGACTGCTACAATCTTGATTTTTATACCATGCAACGTGACGAAATACTTTCACTGATGCAAAAAAAATCACATGATGCAAGCCTGTCACTTATTGAAGGCAACAAAGGCCTCTATGATGGTCTCGATTTGGACGGCAGTAACAGCAATGCGGCACTAGCGACACTGACACAAACACCGGTGATCTTGGTATTAAATGCCAGAGGTATGACACGGGGCATTGCACCCTTAATACTGGGTTATCAGGCATTTGATAAAAACGTAAACATCAAAGGTGTCATTCTTAATCGACTAGGTGGCTCTCGCCATGAAAGCAAATTACGAAACGTCATCGAATATTACACCGATGTAAACGTGGTCGGGGCAATACACAATGATGAGCGCTTTGATATTAATGAGCGCCACTTGGGTCTGATTCCTGGTCATGAAGACCCTTTTTGTACGCACAAAATTGAGATGCTGGCTGAAGCGGTCAACGATCAGGTCGATTTAAACGCCGTGCTTACTATCGCCGATCAGGCACCCGATTTGCCTACAGTCTCCGCCATAGAGCACAAACCTAAAGCTCAGCCAGGAGGCGATATAAAACTGGGGTTACTTCGATGTGCTGCCTTCGGCTTTTATTACCCAGACGACTTACAAGCACTGCAACAGGCAGGCGCCCAGTTAATTGAGATAGACCCCTGCCACAACAACCACTTACCTAACATTGATGCGCTATTCATTGGTGGTGGCTTCCCAGAAACCCATATGGATGAACTGCAAGCCAATCAAACCTTACGCACTGAAATAAAATCAGCAATAGACAATGGTCTGCCAGCCTACGCCGAATGCGGTGGGCTGATGTATCTAGCGCGATCTATCGAATGGCATGGCAAGGTCGCTCAGATGGTGGGTTGCATTGATGCTGACATTATTATGGAAAAAAAACCTCAGGGTCGGGGTTATGTGCAATTAGAAGAAACAGAAAACAGCCCCTGGCCAGCACTAAAATCAACGAAGAAACACCCGCCTGACAGTGATATAAACCAGGCTTCTATTATCAGCGCCCATGAATTTCACTATTCACGTTTCAAAACCGTTGATAAAAAGGTAAAATTTGCTTTCCATGTCAAACGTGGCACAGGAATCAATGGTAAATCGGATGGTTATATTTATAAAAATCTGCTGGCAAACTATACTCATCAACGTAACACTTGGAATAACCCTTGGGCGCAACGATTTATAAATTTTGCCCGATCCTGCAAGCAACTCCCTAAACAACAAACAACCAACAAAATATTATGATTACAATAACGCCAGCTGCAGCTGCACAAATTAAACTTTCTGCTGAGCAGGGAAAAACGGAAGGCATGGCGTTACGCATTGCCGCTACACGCAACAATGACAGCAGTATTCACTACGGCATGGGGTTTGATGATAGCAAAGAAGACGATACTATTATCGCTGCTGATGACATCGAAGTCATTGTATCTAAATCAAGTGCTAAACTACTAAAAAATGCAACGATTGACTTTGTTGAACTTGAAGCGGGTAAATTCCAGTTCATCTTCATGAATCCAAACGATCCAAATTACAAACCACCTGCGGCGTAAAGTACTTTCATGGCTGAACAAACGTCATTCAAATGGAGTCCTTCATCGTTGCTCCTGCTTTACCAGATAACCAGTTCGCTAAGTTCTGCCAATGAAGACAAACAGATTCTCCATGATTTTCTGGCTATATTAAAACAGCATTTTAAAGCCGCCGCCGGCTCTATTCAACTAATTACTGACGATGGCATGATGAACCTGATTGCCCACTTTGGCATCACCGAAGAACAGGCAAACAGTATTCAGCACGCACCCATTGACGGCCACCTGTTTAGTTTTGATGCTGACGCCATTGATGAAATTCAAATTCGCCGAAATACATTCGCTATCGATTCATTACCAACTAAAAAACTGTGTATCCCTGTGCGTTTTAAAATACAAACACTGGGTGTCATTAATCTTTTTGTCAATGATGCGATAGAAATAACAGAAGAGCTTGCCTATTTAGCACTGTCTATAGGCGCACACTTGGGCGAGTCTATTGAACGCACTTATAATGAACATAAAAGCAGGCAACAACTGATTAAAGATGAGCGCAATATCATCGCTAACGAACTGCATGATTCATTAGCGCAAACTCTGGCATCACTGCGCTTTCAGGTACGCATTCTCGATCAGGCACTACAGCCTGTCGGTGATTTCATGGCGTTTAAAACCATCGAATCAGTAGAGCATGCACTTGATGAGGCCTCCAGCGAGCTACGTGAACTCATCGCCCATTGTCGTGTCCCTATCAAACAACAGGGCTTGGTGCCGGCAGTAAAACGGGCAGTAGAAAAATTCCGCACAGAGACTGGCATACACATTCTGCTACAGTGTGAAGAACAGGTTTTACTCTTACCCTCCAATATGGAGCTTAATGCCTACCGTATTGTGCAGGAAGCACTAACTAATATAAAAAAACACGCTAATGCCTATATTGTTCGCGTGTTACTGACTTACAATGATAACGTCATTCATATTCTGATAGAAAATGACGGCAAAGGCTTTGACCCAAGAAAGATATACAGCTGCGAAGGTGACCACCTTGGTTTAACCATCATGAAAGAAAGAGCCAAACATCTCGGCGGCGAGCTTAAAATTGAAAGTGACCCCGATGAGGGGACACGAGTAGAGCTTAAATTTCATTACCAAGAAAAAACCAGCAATTCGTAATAAATATCCACTTTTCGAACGCCTAGTACGAGCTAGGCGCTGGTTTACACTAGGCGATGAAGCTCAAACGGCAACTTTTATGCTTCGTTAAAAACCAATACCTTCGCTAGCAGCTAGTCCTTCAATGTGTTAATGACGGGTTCAGTCAGTTTGTTAGCATTAGGGATTTGGGTACTAGCCTTTGTTCGTAAACAACACATCCATGTGCTACTATTCGCTATTGATTCTGGCGTTACATCCTCTATCAGGAACCCTATTCACATCAAGCAAAGGTCTTTTTTATATAATTTGTCACAACCACTTTTAAAAAAATAATAATATGCGCGTAATAATCATAGATGACCATGCACTATTTCGAGATGGCCTGAAAGGTCTGCTCGAGCTGCGTGATATAGAAGTTGCCGGCGTTGCGGCTGATGGCAAAGAAGGCATCGAACTGGCTAAAAAAATTCAACCAGACATCATTCTGCTAGACCTAAGAATGCCAAACTTGGGTGGGCTGGACACACTACCCGTGCTACGTAAAGAGCTGCCAACGATACCTGTGGTTATGCTAACCACCAGTAATGATGAAAGTGACCTAATCAAAGCCTTACGTACTGGCGCACAGGGCTACCTGCTGAAAGACATGGAGCCCGAAGAACTTGTTGGTGCCTTACGTGATATTGAAAAAGGTAAAAATGTGGTGGCTGCTGACTTAACTGATGCACTGGCCAGAATGGTACAGGGTGAAACCACCATTGATGATGACGAAGGCCCCTTTACAGAGTTAACACCGCGCGAAACCGAAATTCTTCATCTACTTGCTGAAGGTCAAAGCAACAAACTTATTGCCAGAAATCTGGGCATCTCTGATGGCACGGTTAAACTACATGTCAAAGCCATCCTCAGAAAATTAAGCATCCATTCTCGCGTAGAAGCTGCTGTAATGGCCGTCGAACACGGCTTGCGTAAAAAAAATAAAGCCTGTTAAGGCGCCTCTTCAGATACAAATAGATCAGGGCTGTGGATAGCTAAAACACTAAAAACCACTCTGTTTACCTGTACCTTATGGTAAAACTTTCATTTTGTAAAAGTTTAGAGCCCAACCATGAAAACATTCAAAGAAATTGTCGCCGAAGCCAGTAAAAACATCACCGAACTCATGCCCTGGGATGTGGAAGAACGTAGCAAAGAAAATAAAGAACTGTTAATTGTCGACATCCGAGAAGAGTGTGAGTTCTCACGGTTCCACATCAAAGGCTCGATGCTCGTCCCCAGGGGCATACTGGAGTCTGCCTGTGAAGACGAATATGAAGATGCCATCCCCGACCTGGTCAATGGTCGTGAAAAAGAAATCATCATCATCTGCCGCTCAGGCTTACGCAGTGTACTCGGCACACAAATGCTGCAAATCATGGGCTTTAAAAATGTAAGCTCAATGAAAACCGGCCTGCGTGGCTGGAATGATTTTGAGTTACCACTATATAATATGGAACAAAAAGAACTTGACGCTGATGATGTTGAAGAAATGTTAAAAGCCGGCTTTTGCTCAACATTCATGCAGCCAGACAGGCGTACTATAAAAGTGTAGTCGTGTTATTGGC
>CAZMLD010000004.1:0-22052 GCA_964566975.1 uncultured Thiotrichaceae bacterium
TGACTAAAAATGGAATTCCCTCGCTACAGCTTCTATTCTCGGACAAGCTCCTAGTGATTTTGCTCGGATCAAACAAAAACACACAAAACAGGTTCAAAATTATGATTTAGAAACTTCGGCATAACTTGGGAGGGGGAGATGCAAAGAAAGATGGGAGGATTTTTCAAAATTATTGGCATTATGAACGTAATATAAGCGTACTGTTGCACGATATTTTGACGAGAATATTGAAAATACTCGTCATTTTAATTTATGCCTGAATTATGCTGAGAGCCGCTATTAACTAAGAACAAGCAGCAGAACTGCAGAGCCTTTACAGGCTTATTACTCATTAGGTTTACATTCGCCCACTATGGCTTTCAACTTGGCCATATCCACAATAGTAATATGCCGGCGATCAACAACGATAATTTTCTCATTCTGAAAACTGGCAAATAATCGACTAATTGTTTCTACTGCCACACCAAGATAGTTAGCGATATCCTGTCTTGGCATCATCAAATTAAATTCATGCGCGTCCCAGTTACGCTCCTCCATGCGCGATGACAGGCTGAGTAAAAAAGTAGCCAGACGTTCGTCTGCTGTCAACTTACCCAGCAATAACAACAACCTGTGGTCATTGTTCACTTCTTTACCGACAATACGTAGCATCTGCTTCGACAGGCCTGGCAGCTTTTTGCTGAGCGTTTCAAGCTGCGCCAGCGGCAGCTCGCAAATACTGGCCGTCTCTAGTGCCACCGCATTACAGGCATGCACACCATCGGCAAAGCCGTCCAGACCAAATAGTTCACCGGCGAGATGAAAGCCGACAATCTGCTCTTCTCCATTACTGCCTTCTGTCATGGTTTTTATACAGCCTGAACGAACGGCATAGATTGCCAAGGCTTTATCCCCATCACGATACAGGAAATCATTTTTGTGTAATGATCGGGGCTGTTCTACCACTGTATCCATATTCATCAGTTCATCCGCTGTCATCCCGTGCGGGAAACAGAGTTCACGCAGATTACAGTCCTTACAACGAACTTTTAAATGACCCACATCAATACGGTTTAATGCTTTCATAGTTTAAGATACTACCTTTGGTTTTTATCGTCTTTGGCTCAATAAAGCGCATCATCAGCCTGCAAACCTTTATAATTATCACTTATTAAACCAATTGCCTTAGCAAACAACAAGCTTTTTCTATAAAACTCATGAAAACCAACACAAAATCACCCGCCTGCTTCCATTGCGGCCTGCCCGTCACCGACAAGCTGGATATTACGGTAAAATATCAGGGGAAGGACGAAGCCATGTGTTGTTATGGCTGCCAAGCAGTATCCCAGGCCATTATCAGCAGCGGTATGGATGACTATTACCGGTATCGCACCAGCACACCCGGAAGACCTGAAGAAATTTTGCCCGACTTTTTACGACACCTGAAAGCTTACGACAACACCGTCATACAGAAAAAGTTTGTCACCTCAAGCAGTAGTGAAGATATTCTCGAAGTATCGCTTATTCTTGAAGGCATCACCTGCGCCGCCTGCGTCTGGCTTAATGAAAAACAGCTCAACACACTTGATGGCGTGATTAGTGCCACCATCAATTACAGCACTCATCGTGCGCGAGTCAAATGGGACAACAGTAAAGTTCACCTCAGCGACATTCTTGAGTCAATCTCGCGTATTGGTTATCTGGCGCATCCCTACGACCCCAAACAACAGCAAATCATCTTGGAGAAGGAACGCAAACAACAAATAAAACGCCTCGGCTTATCTGGCTTGCTGGGCATGCAGATCATGATGCTGGCGGTTGCCAAGTATACTGGAGAATGGTGGGGCATAGACGAAGTATTCAATCAAAGCTTCCGCTGGATCAGCCTAGCTATGACCATCCCGATATTACTGTTCGCCTCATCGGTGTTTTTTAAAGCCGCTTATCGGGACATCCGTAATAAACGCTTAGGTATGGATGTGCCAATAGCCTTAGGCATAGGCATTGCTTTTGTCACCAGCATGATAAACACCATTATCGGTACGGGTGACGTCTACTTTGATTCGGTTGCCATGTTTACCTTTTTTATACTCACTGCACGCTTTTTTGAGATGAGCGCACGCAAACAAACCTCGGAAGTCACCGAAGCACTGCTTAATCTGAGACCGGCTGTTGCCACAAAGGTAATTAATTATGACAACCTTGCCGCAGACGCTAGCTGCGAGACGAAATCAAGCAGCATCGTCCCGACCATTGAACAGCAGGAATGTGTCGCCGTCACGGAACTCAGCATTAACAACTTCATCTTAGTACGCCCTGGCGAAACCATTCCCGCAGACGGCATTATTGTCAACGGCACCTCCAGCGTCAATGAAGCACTGGTAACAGGCGAAAGTCTACCAGTGACCAAATACAGAAATGACCAAGTTATAGGTGGTAGCACCAACGCTGAAAACCCATTGATTATTCAGGTAACCAAACTTGACGAAGACAGCGTATTGTCTTCCATACAACGACTGATCGAAAACGCACAAAACAGCAAACCCGCTATCGGCAAATTTGCCGATAAAATTTCCAGCTGGTTTGTCAACGTGGTACTCGTCGTCGCTATCGCTGTTGCTTATTACTGGTATAACGTTGACCCGACACGCTGGATAGAAATCACCATTTCCCTGCTTGTTATTGCCTGCCCATGTGCGCTGTCACTGGCAACGCCTACTGCCATCACTGCAGCAAGCGGGCAACTGGCAAAAATAGGCTTATTTCCTAAACGTGGACACGCACTGGAAACACTGGCTCATGCCACTGACTTTGTATTTGATAAAACGGGCACACTCACCACTGGTGAAATAAAACTGGAAAAAGTCATTTTAAACAGCGTATATGATAAAGACAGCGCATACGATGAACACACTGTTCTAACCATTGCCGCCTCACTGGAAACCAATTCAGAACACCCTATTGCCAAAGCACTGTTACACGCCAATAAAGAAAACCTATTAAAGGTAGCCAAACTTGCCCATACAATTGGCGAAGGCATACGTGGCACTGTTAACAACCATGAGTGGTTTATTGGCAACAAAAATTTTATTGAAAAACACAGCAACGGCATTTTTAAAGAAGACAATGAAGAACATGGCATCAAAATATACCTCGCAACAAAAGAGTTAAGTGTTGCCCTATTTATTTTATCAGACAAGGTCAGGGATGAGGCCGCTGAGCTTATTCAACGGTTACACCAACAGCATAAAAAAACACACCTGTTTAGCGGTGACCGAGTGGAATACACGCGTAAGATAAGCCAACAACTTGGCATTCCACATTACCTGGGTGAATTAAAACCCGAAGACAAACTAGCCAAGGTAACAGCCATGCAACTTAAAGGCGCAATTGTTGTCATGACTGGGGACGGTGTAAACGACGCACCGGTACTGGCTGGTGCCAACCTTTCCATTGCCATGGGCAAAGGCACACAACTTGCTACCGCCGCCGCCGACATGGTTTTAATCAGTAACAATATTAAACATATTTACCACGGACACCTTATTTCAAAAAAAACACTGAGCATTATTAAACAGAACTTTGGTTTTTCGCTGGTATATAACACAATTGGTATTATCGCTGCAGCCATGGGCTACATCGACCCATGGATAGCAGCTCTTGGCATGTCGTTAAGCTCACTGGTCGTGGTGTTCAATGCACTCCGACTTAATAAATTAAAATATTCGAGTTAAGATTATGGACATCATTTTTTTACTATTATTTATTACGCTAATTGTTGTTGTTTTCATCGGCATTGTTTTTTTCTGGGCGGTTAAATCGGACCAGTTTGAAGACTTGGAGGGTCCTGCACACCGTATACTTATGGATGACGACGATATCATAATCGAAAAAGACAAGCCGGCAACGAGCCATAGCCGACCTCCTGATTAATTTCCACACGATGAATCCAACGCACGAAAAATGCTCATTATATTTACACCCTGAGCAAGCGACATTTAATATCAGCAATCTCGCCGCCCTGACAAATACATTGCAAACTATCGGTTTAATATCACAACCAATAAATAAGAAAAATGCCAAACATGATTATTTTACTGGCAACAAATATCTGAATTACATCGCTTATCTTGGCTGTGCGCCCAGCATCCAGTTTGCAGCCAGCCATGACAATAACGCCGCAGACAGTATCAATTTTTGCCACATAAGAATACACCAGCATAAAACCGCACAATTAATTGTCAGCCGGATACAACCGAGCACTCCACTTTGCCCTCACTGCAAAAAACCGGCAACCAACTGGCAACACACAAAAACCGCCACCACCCTTACCTGCAAACAATGTGACACCAGCGCCAATATCGAACAATTCAACTGGCGCAGAATGGCCGGCTATGCCCAACTCTTTGTAGAAATAACCGACATTTTCCCCAAAGAAGCCATCCCTCAACAAACACTGCTTGATGAACTGAAAAAAATCACCCATGTTAACTGGCGGTATTTTTATCGTTGCCAATAATACGACTACGCTAGGAGCTCACAGCAACGTATCAAGAACTTTGCACGAAGCCTCTTTTCACCGTCATCAACACTGCAAAAAAGTGTAAAATACAGTGCTTTAAAACAGCACAATTTTGTAATTACTGATGAAAATTCTCATAGTCGGCGGCGGCGGCCGCGAACATGCCCTCGCTTGGAAAGCGGCACAATCTCCTTTGGTTGAGCAAGTATTCGTTGCCCCCGGCAATGCTGGCACTGCCTTAGAAAACAATATTGAAAACGTGGCTATAAATGCAGAAAATATACCCGCATTATTCGACTTTGCCAGAGACAAACAAATTGATCTGACTATCGTTGGCCCAGAAGTTGCGCTGGTTAATGGCATCGTAGATATTTTTACCGAACACGGCTTAAAAATATTTGGCCCTACAAAAGCAGCGGCACAGCTGGAAGGCTCTAAAGCATTCACCAAAGACTTTCTTCAACGTCATCACATTCCGACAGCTTTTTATGGCAAATTCACCGAAGTCGAACCCGCTATAAAATACATTGAAGATAAGGGTGCGCCAATTGTGATTAAAGCCGATGGTCTGGCCGCGGGTAAAGGCGTCATCCTCGCACAAACCAATGATGAAGCTATCGCAGCAGTGAAAGACATGCTGGCTGGCAACAAATTTGGCGAGGCTGGCGCACGGGTTGTGATCGAAGAATTTTTATACGGTGAAGAAGCCAGCTTCATCTGCATGGTAGACGGTAAAAATATTTTACCGATGGCAAGCTCGCAAGATCATAAAGCCCGCGACAATGGTGACACCGGCCCCAATACTGGCGGCATGGGCGCCTATTCACCAGCACCCGTTGTCACGCCCATAATGCACGACCGCATAATGCAAATGGTTATAGAGCCCACCGTCAAAGGCATGGCTGCCGAGGGCAATAGCTTTAGTGGTTTTTTATATGCCGGGGTAATGATTAACGCAGAAGGCATACCAAAAGTGTTGGAGTACAACGTCCGTTTTGGCGACCCTGAAACACAGCCCATTTTGATGCGGCTTAAGTCCGACTTAGTGCAACACTGCCTGGATGCCATTGCTGGGAAATTAAATCAGTCAGAAACCTTTTGGGATGAACGCACTTCATTAGGCGTGGTACTGGCTGCTGGCGGTTACCCAGAAAACTATAAAAAAGGCGACATAATCAGCGGCCTAGAAAACAACGAAACGGAAGCAAGCAAAGTATTTCATGCTGGCACTGCTGAAAAAGAAAACAACGTTGTCACCAATGGTGGTCGCGTATTATGTGCCGTAGCACTTGGCAACTCGGTGACAGAGGCGCAAGCACTGGCTTATCAACTGATTGATAAAATCAGCTGGGATAATGTTTATTACCGAACAGACATTGGTCATCAAGCAATCGCTAGAGAAAAAAGTAGTAAGCGGTGAGTGAGGCACTACATTATTAAACTGGCAGAAAACTTAATCTCTTTTTTGTTTTTAACGGCACCGCCCTTCTCTCCGGTAGCCGCACTTGCATACGCCACTACTCGCTACGACAGCTCACCGCTTTTCAACTGCCATGTGTTACCACCGCCTTAACCTGTATATAGATTTTTTTATCGATGGCTAATTGCAACAGTTGAAACGATTTAACGGATATCAGTGACAGTAATATATCCTGATTACAGTTCACCTGTAACAATACACGCCCCTGCTGCTGATCTAAAACAGCCGATACCTTGCCTTCAATAATATTTAAAATACTGCTATCCATGGCTTTATTTTTTGCCACACTAACGTCACAGGCAAAAACAATTAAACGTACGTGCTTACCAATAGCCAGTAAACCAGGCACCTGAAACTGATTGCCATGCGTTGTGTGAATAGTCGAGATAGCAAACTCTTTTTCCTGCCTCGACACCGTGCCTTCAAGAATCGCCGCAGCATTTTCGATTGTTGCCAATGGTGATTCTGGCGATACCAACGATTCGTGAATACTGCCCTTAAAGATGAGTTTCCCCTGCTCCATGACCAGCATACTGTCACACAACCTCAACATCTCATTCAAATCATGGCTAACATATAAAATTGGAATACTTAAGTCATCATGCAGCTTTTCAAGATAGGGAAGTATTTCCTGTTTTCGCTTTTCGTCCAACGAGGCAAGCGGTTCATCCAACAGTAAAATTTTCGGGTTTTTTAGCAACGCGCGACCAATAGCAACACGTTGTTTTTCACCGCCAGACAGTTGATCGGGGTAGCGAGTTAACAAATGGGTAATATTAAGTAACTCAAGCAAAGCAGCGCGATCAGTACTGCTGCTTTTATTGCCACTTTTATCATTGCTAGTAATGGCACTTCTATTGGCACCGTATTGCAGATTTTTTGCTACCGTCATGTGTGGAAATAATCGCCCTTCCTGAAAAACATAGGCAATATTTCTTTGCTGCGTGGCAAGGCTTTTATTTTCATCCAACCACACTTCACCATCAATTTCGATACGGCCCTGGACATTTTTCTCCAACCCAGCAAGGCAGCGTAACAAAGTAGTTTTACCCGAACCGGAATGACCGAAAATACCTAGCACCCCTTTTTCTGGAATACTAAAGCTAGCGTCCACTAAAAAGTCAGCACGCTGCAACTGAATACGACAGGTAGAGTTCATGCCTTTACCTTCACTGCTTTCGCTGCAGACGATGATTAATTAAAAACATCAGTAACATGGTCGCAAAAGCAAAAACCAACAATATCACTGACAGCATATGCGCCTGAGCATACTCCAGCGATTCAACATGATCATAAATGGCAATGGATGCCACCCGCGTCTCGCCAGGAATATTACCACCAACCATCAATACCACACCAAATTCACCCACGGTATGCGCGAAGCCAAGAACCGCACCGGTAATAAAGCCGCGTTTTGCCAATGGCACGGCTATCGTAAAAAACGCATCAAACGGTTTTGCCCCCAAAGTATAAGCGGCTTCCATGACATTTTTACCAACCGACTCAAAAGCATTTTGAATCGGCTGCACGACAAAAGGAAAACTGGATATCACCGACGCGATGACCAATCCAGTAAAATTAAACGTTAGTGTAGTGCCAGTAAACTCAAACCACCAGCCACCCACTACGCTCTGCGGACTAAATAAAATCAACAGATAAAAACCCAGTACCGTGGACGGTAACACAATAGGCAAAGCGACAATCGCTTCGATTACGGGTTTGATTTTTATTGTTGTATTCGCCAGCCACCACGCCAGTGGCGTACCGATAACCAGCAGTATAACTGTTGTTGCACCGGCTAGTTTTGCGGTTAATAATAAAGCATCAAGTTCTGGGAGCATGGCTTAAAGTGCCTTTGCATATAGCGCATTAAAAAGTTATTAAGAGACCTCAGCATAACTCAGGTGCAAAGAAAAATGAGATAATTTTTTTAGTATTTTTGGAAAAATTGAGCGTAATCGTTTGCTATTGCGCGATATTTTGGCGGAAATACTGGAAATACACGCCATTTTAATTTGTGCTTGAGTTATGCTGAGGTCTCTAACTTGTTTAGTGAAAAACTTAGCCGAAAAGTACGAAAAAAAACAGGTAAAACTCTACTTATTCCTACATTTCTGCACGGGAATGATAAGTCTTGATATTTATTAAACACGTTCTTCTCGACTATGCCAAACGCGAACAACAACCACACTCCGTTGCTTAATACGATAACGAACAATGTATCCGCCTTTACCAAAGGGGACGTATAAGTCTCTGAATTCATCACAAGCTTCATCCTGACTCGGCATGCCTGCTCCTGGGTTTTTAGCCAATAAATTGACCACACTCAGTATTCGTTGAGCAGCCTTTTTTGCAGCCAGGGAATTTTCTTTTTTTATAAATGCTCGCAGCCTGACCAAATCACTTGTCGCCTCGGGTAACCATTCTATTTTATAGTGGGGCACTCTTTCTCCTTATCGTCTCCCCAGGATTCAAGCCAGTCAGCCATGACATTATGCTCGATGCTCTCACCAGTCTGCTCATAGACTTCCCAACGTGCCAGTGTTTCTTGTCGTCGTTGTTCCTGAGCTTCGAATCGGTCTATATAATCGCGTAAAGCTTCCTTAGCGAGATAACTTTTTGAGCGCTTGGTTTTTTTCGCCAGCAGACTCAGTCGTTGTTCCAGTTCTGGCTCTAATCGGACGCCTAGCATGACACACCTCCACTTGTTTAACACTGTTAAACAATAGCACTTTTGCTACTCTTTAACATAATTTTTCATCTTTTTCAGAAGAAACAAGGAGTACGCGACTGAGAAAAGTCGATTGTTAGTCGATAATTCCTGCGGATGAAATCAAAAACAGTGAAAGCAAAACAGCTAATTTTCGCTACCAATCAACTGGTTTTTTCAGAATTTTTTTAGAGCTGCCTTATAATCAAGTGTAAGAGCTAGTGGCTATTGCAGCGGTCAATCCAATTTTGCAATGAAATAGATTGAAAATATTACCACCTGATAATCAAACGCATTCACTGTAAAATAAAATTAATACTTGCTACCTGCGGATAGTAAGCAATTCGATTGCCGTGTTATTAATCTCTGGTGGATAAAAAAAATCTTTGTTCAGGTTTGCGGTAGATTTATCTTGCGGGATGATAAGTAAAATCTTTCCTTTGAGCTTTTCATCGTCTCTGGTTTCCCACATATCATTAAACTGATACCTTGAAAACTTTCTGTTGCCCCATGAAGGGTCGCCAAGCCAGACAGTACCATCTCTGGCAACCCCTCTAATTACAGAAAAGTGTTCCACACCACGATGATGCAGATAAACAATAGCGGGTATTTTTATTGATTTCAACTTTTCAAAACTGACTGAAAGACCAATGCCTTTAAAGCCGAATACCTCGGCTGCTTTTTCCAGATCTAAAAAGGAGGCAGCACCATCATTGCCGAACTTTTCAATCTCTGTAAGCACATCTATTTCAAAAACCTGTTTCCCATAAAACGACCTGAGTATGGTGGCTACTGATGCCGAGCCACAGGAGTAATCCAGATCTTGTTTTTCAATGTGCTGGTCGCGTAATTCTTTCCATGTTTTAATAGCTACCGTTCCGTTAATTGTAGAGCTGTTGGTCATGATGGCTTGGGCGTAAGCGTTTGATGTGATGAGAAGCACCGCTGTTAAAATGAATTGAGTCGATACTTTAAAACCGTTATATTTTAATCTTCTCACCCGAGTCAACCTCGTATTCTAATATAATAAAATGATACACTTGCCACAAGCCCAATTATAGATAGCCCAATAGAAATCTTTATGGATTCAAAAAAATCATTAGTGAAAACTAAGTATTCAATTAAAAAGAAAAGAGCAAACCCTAACAACCAAATATTAATCAAGTTTTTCAAAGCGTGAAGGGATAGTTGTTTAATATTTTTTGAATATTCAGCTGCAATGAATACTAATATAAAAGGCATTACAATCGCACTATATATTTCAAAATAATTCATATTTTTGATGCACCTCTAGTAAAATTGGAGCGACAGAATATTCAAATGTCATGTCGCTCCAAATACGGCAGCATCAATTAACTAATAGCTTAACTTTGCTGCTTGTAATGATTTTTTCAAAAATGCTCTGCGAACCATTCATCATCAAAATAATACCATGCGCTTGCGCCAAACGCACCCATGCCAGCACGAGCAGGTAGGGGAATTGGCATTGCTGCCCAAACAGCCGCCGTAGCTCCTGCACCAAATGCAAGACCAGCACCACCCGCAGTCCAATTGGGGGTAGACCAAACATATGCGGCTGAACCAGCTATACCGCCAGCAGCAATCATACCAACGTATTGAGGAAACCATTCCCCCTCAGTCTCCATCATCTCCTGATGAGACAGCAATGCCATATCCCCAAAATTGGATGCAGCAGATGACCCACCAAAGGCAAACGCCATGTCGTCATCGTTTAAAATATCCGCCACGGCTGGCTGTACCATAAAGGCTGCCAGTACCATTACCAGCAACATGTGTTTTATCTTTTTCATGTTAATTCCTCAATTGTATATTAAATTTAAAATAATGTGTTTACAAAAAACTTATGTCTGCCATGCCATAAAACACCTCCCTGTTATTTTTGTTGATTAATTTTCTACGGGTAAATCGCCAAACTTATATAATAAAGTAAAGCCAAGCTGCGCTCCTGCATCGCCACTTATGTTTGCACGGGCAGTAAAATTCATTGTCATGCGTTTGCTTGCTGCATAACCCAGGCCAAACATTAAATCGGTTGCTGTGGTGCGTATGCTAACGGCGTTGCCTGCAATTTTATCTCTGCCTCGAAATTTCAACTGTATACCACCCCTCAAGGTCACCAGATTGTTTACTGCAAAGCCAACGCGGGGGTTAATAAATAACAGGTCACCTGGGTCTATCGATAGTTCTTCAACATCGCGCCTGCCCGCATAGCGGTAGCCCGAGGTGAGTGACAAAACTAGGGGGTCGATAGTGCGATAGGTGGTAAAGCCGATTTGTCCGCTTTTAGCATGGATAAAATTGGTGTCATCGGTGGCGGTATTTTCTGCCACAATCATTTCGGCAAAGCCAAGTAATGCGGGGGTGTCATTATCGTTTGAGAATTTATAATTAACGCCAATCACAACGTTTTTTATTTGCTGACTTGCGCGGCTACCCGCCCCAGTATTGTTTTGAATGCGAACATCGCTTGCTGATGCGGTCAGGCGGGTGAAAAGTTCGGTGTCCGTACTTAGTCCATAACGAAACCCCAGGGTCATGGCTAGAAAGTCGGTGTTTCTTCTTTCTTCGCCTATCGCGACGGGTAGCAGTAAAAAGCTGCCTGGTGCTATTTGTACAAGGTCAAATATAGAATCTACATTTTTTCGATCTGAGTTGGCGTAGTTCAATGAAAACTCCAGGCGATAGCGATCTTGTGCCGTCAGCAGGTCTTCAACAGTCAGGGGTAGATCAGCCCATGTGACGGCAGACCAAGTGGTTAATAAGAAGGTGACGAGAATACGCCGAAATATGACGGTCATCAGATTGACCAGCTGGCGTTAAGGTTTGAATCGAGCCAATTATCTGTCGAGCGAACCCTGTCTAAAGCAGACTGCGCTACTATTGTGTGGAAGCGGTGTGAGCTGGCAACAGGGTAGTCGCTGAGGCGGGTTTTGCTTTGCTGTATATTGCCACTAACCGTCAGCAGGTATTGGTGTTTTACGAAGCAGTATGTGACCGATTTTTGCTCAAGATGAACACCTCGGCAAACAAGCGATTGCCTAATATTCCGAGATTTTTCTGATGAGGGTTCGTTAGCGTAACGGCTTAACTGAGCACGTTTTATAGCAAAGGTTAACCGTTTGTTTGTTTGTTTAACATTTTAGTTCCTTCTAGCCAAATCCATTGCCAACACGTAAAACGAAATAAGCTTTGTTAACTCTCCGCTTTTTTCAACATTCACCCTTTTTCTGCGTTGATGGCATCGCTTTATGATGATGAGATTAACGCGACAAGATGATAATAAGAATCATTCCTTTATTTGTCAAGGGGAAAGCTGACTTTTTTTATTTCAGAACTTGAATTCAAAGAAAGGTTATTGGGGCTTTGCCCTTTAATTAAGCTTCCTAGCTCAACATCACAATACATCATAACCCGATGCTTTTATGATTTCTTTTGCAGCTGATGAGCGCATATATTGCATGAATTTTTTTGCCGCCGCTTTATTTTCTGCTCGGTTTAATAAAACCATTTTTTGCCTGATGGGCGCATGCATAGCCGATGGCACATGCCAGATGCAGGCACTGTCTATTGTTTTAGCGAGAATAAGAATAGAGCGCGCGATAAAACCAGCGTCTGCATTTTTAGTGGAAACAAATTTAAAGGCCTGCATGATGTTTTCACCTGTGACTAGGCGAGTCTGCACCTGCTGCCACCAGCCAAGCTTTTGTAATACCTGTTTTGCCGCTAGGCCATAAGGTGCTGTTTTTGGATTCGCTATGGCTAGATGTCTTAGCTGACTTGAGCTAATGGTATTTTTACAGGCATCGCTGCTGGCAATATTGGAAATAAATACCAGCTTACCTAATGCATAGGTATAACCGCTTTCTCTATTGGCAATGCCATGGTTAATTAATCGCTGGGGGAGCTTTTCATCGGCTGATAAAAAAACGTCAAAAGGTGCGCCATGTTGAATTTGTGCAAACAGTTTGCCACTGGAGCCGCTGCTTATTTTTAATTCATAGCCAGTGGCAGCTTTAAAATCAATAGCAATTTTTTGTAAAGTAAATTTAAAGTTACTGGCAACCGCTACCCTTACGACATCGGCAGTCGCTGCGGCACTGCCAAACAAAATAGAACAGACAAGCAATAAATGAATAACAGAAGCACAGGATAACTTGCTGTTATTCACCGACTCGCTAACCTCTCATTGAATCAAAAAACTCATTATTGGTTTTAGTTGCCTGCAATTTACCCATGAGGAATTCAATGGCACCAATTTCATCCATCGGCTGTAATAAACGGCGTAATATCCACATCTTCTGCAACTCATCTGCACTAGTGAGTAGCTCTTCACGACGCGTGCCAGAGCGGTTAATGTTAATTGCTGGGAAGATTCGTTTTTCAGTAATTCGGCGATCCAGATGAATCTCCATATTACCGGTGCCTTTAAACTCCTCGTATATAACTTCATCCATTTTTGAACCGGTATCAACAAGTGCAGTGGCTAGAATAGTAATACTGCCGCCTTCTTCAATATTACGCGCTGCGCCAAAGAAACGTTTTGGCCGATGCAGCGCATGGGCATCGATACCACCGGTTAGTACCTTGCCGGAGGACGGGATGACGGTGTTATAAGCACGCGCTAAACGGGTAATGGAATCGAGCAAAATAACCACGTCTTTTTTATGCTCGGCCAGCCGCTTGGCTTTTTCAATGACCATTTCGGCAACCTGTACATGTCGGCTTGCTGGCTCATCAAAAGTGGACGACACCACTTCGCCACGTACACTGCGTTCCATTTCGGTGACTTCTTCTGGGCGCTCATCAATTAACAGAACAATGAGATAGCATTCTGGGCAGTTAGCCGCAATAGACTGTGCGATGTGATTCAGCATCATGGTTTTACCGGCTTTAGGCGGCGATACAATTAAACCGCGCTGACCTTTACCCACTGGTGACATAAGGTCGATGATACGAGCAGTAATATCTTCCGTACTGCCGTTACCACGCTCCATGGTAAAACGTTCATTGGGGTGTAATGGCGTTAAATTTTCAAAGGCAATTTTATTACGGGTGTTTTCTGGTGAGTCGTAATTGATTTTATCCACTTTAAGCATGGCGAAATAACGTTCGCTATCTTTAGGTGGTCGGATTTTACCTTCAATGGTGTCGCCAGTACGCATACTAAAACGGCGAATCTGGCTGGGTGAAACATAAATATCATCCGGACCTGCCAAGTATGAACCTTCTGCCGAACGCAAAAAGCCAAAGCCATCCTGCAAAATTTCCAGCACACCGCCACCAAATATATCGTCACCACCTTTTGCATGCGCCTTGAGAATGGCAAAAATAATATCCTGTTTTTTCGATCGAGAGACATTATCAAGCTTCATTGATGATGCGATTTCGAGCAGTTCAGGAACGGGTTTTAGTTTTAAGTCGGAAAGATTCATAATTGGAAAGGGCACTTAGGATTTGAATTCAAGAATTTCGCAACGACTTATACCATTGTATGATATGAATCGTTGCTTCTGTTTGCGCTACTCATTGAGTCGCTATGAAGGTCTAAAATTTTGTCTGTGCAAGCAACACTAAATCATGGCACAAACGTATTTCGTGCAAAGCCATTACATTAATGTGTACGGTTAAACTTGTTTGAACAACAAACACTAACAATGCTTCTGCAATTTATTTATACTGGAAATAGACGGTGACTACAGGTCGTAACTACAGACCGTAATGGGCTTCACCTGCTCACTCGCAACATGTACTGGTGAACCTTCGGAAGCACTAGTGGTGGTTATTTGTCTATGACGGCAACACCTGAAATTACAGGTTACTATCAATAAAAGCCATTAACTGGGATTTAGACAGGGCACCTACTTTTGTTGCCTCAACATCGCCGTTTTTAAAAATCATTAGTGTTGGAATACCGCGGATACCAAATTTGGGCGGTGTCGCTGAATTCTCATCAATATTTAATTTAGCTATTTTTAACTTACCTGCATAATCAGCCACAATCTCATCAAGGATAGGAGCGATCATCTTGCATGGGCCACACCATTCTGCCCAGTAGTCAACCAGCACTGGAATTTCAGACTGCAACACTTCTTGGTCAAAAGTATCATCTGTTACGTAAACAATATCGCTGCTCAACGTGTAACCTCATTTAATGTTTTTTTATAATTAATCTTTATCGCGTTTGCGAGGTGAAAGAGTATATTTTGAATAATCTGTGATTATCAATGTGACTAACGACCATCTTATACTGAAATTTTATATTACTACGTTTTGTCAACATTCGGGCATCAAGACAATGATGCCCTATATAATAATCTATTTTTTATCTTTGTACACCCCCAAATGCGACCTTTATTGTAAATTACTGTAAGCTACATCTCATGGATCATCAGCCCACAAATAATCATCTTAGCGAGATACGTTTTAGCGACTTCAATCTCAACCCTGACTTAACAACGGGTTTACATGATGCTGGCTTTGAATTTTGCACACCTATTCAGGCGCAAAGCATCCCCATTACACTTGGCGGTAATGATGTAGCAGGCGAAGCACAAACTGGAACCGGCAAAACCGCCGCCTTTATGGTTGCCTGCATAAACCACCTGCTAAACAAAGCTGAACATGAAAATCGCCAGAAAACACAGGTTCGCGCCTTGATACTGGCACCAACGCGTGAGCTTGCTATTCAGATACACAAAGATGCCTTAGTTTTAGGTAAGCACACCCATTTAAAATTCGCCCTAGCTTATGGTGGCACCGATTACGACAAGCAACGCAGTATACTGCAAAGCGGTGTCGATGTTCTTATCGGTACCCCAGGGCGCACTATCGACTTTTTTAAACAAAAAGTTTTCAGCCTGAAAAATTGTGACGTGGTGATACTTGATGAAGCAGATCGCATGTTCGATCTGGGGTTTATTGACGACATGCGTTATTTATTACACCGCTGCCCTGAACCATCAAAACGCTTAAGCATGTTATTTTCAGCCACTTTATCGCACCGTGTCGCTGAACTTGCCTATGTACACATGAATGACCCCATCGAAGTACGCATTCAATCAACAACAAAAACTGCCGATAATATTGTGCAGTCTATTTATTACCCGGCCAATGAAGAAAAAATTCCGCTGTTGCTCAGTTTATTGGAAAAACTAAAACCAACACGCAGCATCGTCTTCATCAATACCAAACGAGTCGCTGATAAAGTTTATGCCTGGCTGGAAGGCAATGGCTACAAATCCGCCTTATTATCTGGCGATGTGCCACAAAAAAAGCGGCAAAGCCTGCTGAAAAAATTCCAAGATGGTGAGTTCAGCACCTTGGTTGCAACCGACGTGGCTGCACGCGGGCTACACATTCCTGAAGTTAGCCATGTATTCAACTTTGATTTACCACAGTCGGGTGAAGACTATGTCCACCGTATTGGCCGCACCGCTCGCGCAGGTGCCAGTGGTTTCGCTATTAGCTTTGCCTGCGAAGACTTTGCTCATTATATTATGGATATTGAAGCGTACATCGACCAAAAAATAAGCAAAGAAACCGTAAGCAGTGATTTACTTACCAAACCAAAACCTCCTATCAAGATGGAAAGAAGACCTCATCGACCCAGAACGGGCAAGCCGAGTAGTCATCGAAAGTCGAGTGGAAATCAATCTCGTCACCGAGATCATCGGCGTTAAGTCGGCAACAAAAAAAGAGCGGCAAAGGCTGCTTTAGCTCATCACTCCTTGGCAAGATGCTGAAAAACATTTTCAGCCACACGCAATGCGGATTCTACTTCTTTAGCTAACACATTAAAGTGCCCCATTTTGCGACCCGCTCGTGCTTCGGTTTTCCCATAAAGATGTAACTTAATGTTGTTCTGCACAAATATGCTTTGCCAATCAGCTGGCCATAAATCACCCAGCATATTAACCATTACTACCGCTGACATTAGCCGAGTATCACCAGGTGTTAAACCACACATCATACGCACCTGCTGCTCAAACTGTGAGGTGACACAGGCATCTTTGGTATAGTGACCACTGTTATGCGGGCGTGGCGCCATTTCATTAAAATAGAGAGTATTATCTTCACTGACAAAAAACTCGACCGCCAGCACGCCGACATAAGACAGCGATTCAGCAAGAACCGACGCGCCCTTTATCACCTGCTGAGTAATTTTTTCATCCACCCGCGCAGGCACAATACTCATGTGCAGAACACCGTTCCTATGCAGGTTTTCAGCAACGGGAAAACTCGCCATCTCTGCTTTTGCATTTCTCGCCACAATGGCAGAGACTTCACAGCGGATATTAATTTTTTTCTCCAGCACGCAGTCAATGCCGCCGACTGTCTGGTAGGCCTCACAGAGCTGAGAAAAGTCATTAACAACAAATTGACCTTTGCCGTCATAACCCAGAGTATTGCTTTTGAGTATCGCCGGAAAACCAACGCTAGCGGCAGCTGCTTGCAGCTCAGCTTCTTGTGAAAGAACAAAATAAGGCACTGGCAGCAAACCCGATTCTTGTGCAAAGCGCTTCTCCAGATCACGGTTTTGTGCAATTTCCAGCGATTCCGCAGCTGGATAGACCGTGGTTTTAGCCGCTATAAAGTGGACGCTTGTAGAGGGGATATTTTCAAACTCCAGAGTAATCACATCACACAGCTTCGCCATTTTTTCCAGTGCGGCGTGGTCAGTGTAATCGGCTTGAATATGCTCATCCGCAATAAAACCGGCACCACATAATGGGTCAGGGTCGAGTACCACTACTCGGTAACCCATGTTTCTCGCTGCCACGCAAAACATACGCCCTAACTGGCCACCGCCCAATACACCCAGTGTTGCGCCCGGTAAAATTTCTTTAGCAATCATTGCTCATCGCACTCATATTTTCTACTAGGAGCTTGTCCGAGAATGGAAACCGTAGCGAAAAATTGAGATTTTTAGTCCAGTTTTTCGAACATTTGAGGCGAATAGCACCGCTATTTAACGAAAATGTTCGGAAAAATGGGCAAAAATGTCGGTTTTGCAGTAGGTTTTCCATTCTCGGACAAGCTCCTAGACCAGCTCAGGCTACAGTCTTGGGTGGTAACGTCATCGCAAAAACAGCTTGCTGTTGCTTTTCTCTAAAGTCATCCAGCTTTTTAGCCAGTGCTTCATTTTCAATCGCTAGGATAGATATCGCTGACAACGCCGCGTTCACCGCACCCGCTTCTCCCACCGCATACGTTGCCACTGGAATGCCTTTGGGCATCTGCACAATAGATAATAAGGAGTCCATACCTTTAAGATATTTTGAGGGGATCGGCACACCCAGAACCGGCAAGGTGGTTTTTGCTGCCAGCATACCTGGCAAATGTGCCGCACCACCCGCACCGGCAATAATAACGGCAAAACCGTTGCTACGCGCACTGCTGGCAAAATCAAATAACAGGTCTGGTGTACGATGCGCCGAGACCACTCTGGCTTCGTACTCGATGCCAAAATCTTGCAGTTGCGCTACAGCATGTTGCATCACCGGCCAGTCGCTCTGACTTCCCATAACAACGGCGACTTTAGCCACTAAAGATTGACCAGCTTGAGGTTGTTGTGACATAAACTTTCCTGATTTCCCCACAGAGTAATGACACAAAGATGCGCCACTTACGAACTAGGGGATGAAAAAACCAGCTATTTTATACCACGCATCTGTTTTTTTGTACTTATATTCCACTTTGCCGCGAAACCGCCGTTCCACGCACTATAACTCGCACCCGTTGTTATCACATGGCTCAACGTCAAGAGCCAGATAGAGGGGAAAATAACGCCTGCAAATCATCAGACGTTAACTTCAGCTCTTTGGCAGCACCGTCCTTACTGTAAACGCCATCTGCCAGCGCCTGTTTTCTGGCTTGCATCTCCAGTATTTTTTCTTCCAAGGTGTTTTCGGCAATAAGCTTGTACACAAACACTGCTTTGTCTTGGCCTATGCGGTGTGCACGGTCGGTCGCCTGCCTCTCTACAGCGGGGTTCCACCAGGGGTCATAATGAATAACGGTGTCCGCTTCAGTCAGGTTAAGACCCACCCCACCCGCCTTTAAACTAATTAAAAACACATCCGCTTCACCACATTTAAAGCGCTCTATCGCTGCATCACGTTTTATGGTTTGACCGGTAAGCTTGCTATAGCTAATGTTTTTATTTTTTAACTCCTGCTCTATAATTGCCAGCATTTTTGTAAACTGGGAAAACAGCAAAATACGCCGTCCCTCTTCCAGCATTTCTGGCAACATCTCCATTAGCATTTCAAGTTTGGCGGATGACTTTACTTTTTTTGCCTGCGCGAGAGACAGCAGTTTTGGGTCACAACAGGTTTGGCGTAATTTTAACAACGCATCTAAAATGGTAATGTGGCTACGTGCAAAACCTTTTTCTTTAATGGCATCTCGAACTTTTTTCTGCATGGACAAGCGAATACTTTCATATAAAGCAGCCTGCTGTTTATCAAATATAGTTGCCCGAATAATTTCGGTTTTTTCAGGCAGTTCTGTTGCCACTTCTGACTTGCTACGGCGCAACATAAAAGGGGCTATACGACGCACCAGACGCTGACGCTGCTCATCATCACCGTGTTTTTCAATGGGGTAGCGATATACCTGATTAAATGATTTTTGGTCGCCTAGGCAACCTGGCATAAGAAAATCAAACAACGCCCAAAGCTCACCCAGGTGATTTTCCATTGGCGTACCCGTTAAACATAAGCGATGCTCGCAATTTATATCTCGAACCACGCGCGCGGCTTTGGATCGCGCGTTTTTAATGACCTGCGCCTCATCAAGAATCAGGTAGTAATAATCGCTGGCAAGCAAGATTTCGTGGTCGCGAACCAGCAGCGGGTAGGTGCTTAATACCAGATCATACTGTTCGATTTTATCGAAATGTTGTTTACGCTCCGTACCCTGCAAAACCAGCACCTTAAGCTTAGGCGCAAAACGTTCGGCCTCACGTCGCCAGTTACTCATCAGACTGGTGGGAGCAATAATGAGGCAGGGCTTAGTCAAACGTTTGGCTTCTTTTTCTTTTAACAAATGCGCCAGTGCCTGTACGGTTTTACCCAGCCCCATGTCATCAGCAAGAATGCCATTAAAGCTAAACTCTCGCAAAAATTGCAACCAGTTCAAACCTTGTTGCTGATAGTCGCGCAAGCTGGCTTTTAATCCACGAGGCGGTTTCACTTTTCTTATACCGGTAAAACTTTTAAGCTTACGCCCTAACTGGCGCATGGCTTTGCCGCCACGCCAGTTCAACTCAGTGCTGCAATTTTCTTCTAATTCGGCAAGACGTGTAGCATCGAACCGACTCAGCCGAAGTTTGCCACTTTCATCCATTGAGTCTGCATTGAAGAGTTCATAAAGCGTCTGAAAAATGGGACGGATACGTTCACTGGGAATTTGCAAATATTTACTGTTCGCCAAAGGCAGTGAAATAATTTCTGGCAGATTATTCAATTCATAGTTGTGTAATACTTCTGCAATTAATGGCAGCAGTGGTATTTTTTCGCCATCAACATCTAGATCAAAGCGTAAATCAAACCAGTCATTATCAGATTCAATTTCTACATCCCAGTTATCCACCTGCAAAAACTCTATTTGAAAGCTGTTATCTTTCTCTATCCGCCATCCCTGCTGTTCAAGATTAGGTAGCGTTATCTGTAAAAAACGTTGCCAGCAATCAGCATTTGTTTGATGAGCGACGCTGGATGCAGCGGCAAGTACCACTGCCTCATCACGCTCATCTGAGGCGACCTGAAAACCTTCATTTTTAAGCATGTCTAATGCCGATTTTTCAGCCACCAGATTACGATGAACAGTAATGGCATTATTCCCTTTTATGAAATTTGACACGGGCAGCGGAGGCTTCAGGTTTATTTCATGCTCACCATAAAAACCTCGCATTCCCATAAAATGTATTCTGCTCCCATCATATGGGTCAACTTCGCTATAAAGAAACAGGCCAGGAGTCAATGGCTCGGTAACGCGAAGAGTAGTGATCTCTATGGGTGGAGGAAAAGGCGAGTCTGGATGCTTGGTTATTAGCTGCTGGCTAAACTGCTGACAGCTCTCAACCGGAATCGGCGGCATAGTCAGCAACATCTGCCATTGTTTAAAAGTAAAATCCGCGCCTTTAATTTCACCTATTTCACTGGTTTTTTCATCCAAATACAGCGCTGGCTGAGTCCGTAAAATCAAACACGCTGGTTCGACGTTGACATCCAGGCGTTGTTCACCACGAGCATTAGTTTGCCAGCTAAATTTTAAATCCCGCTGCGATCCCATTGTGACAACTGAGTTCTGCGGGCTTAACCAATGACAACGCCCCGTTTCAACCATTTTAGATAATGCCAGATAACCCAGGTCACCAAATAGCATTAACTCATTTTCAGTCAAAACATGCTCATTTAACGCTTCAACAATTTTTGCTATTTCTTCATCAATTTTTTGTATGTAATCAGGTCTGGCGTATGGCTGATTAAATTCATAAAGATTAATCCGCCAGCCTTTGCCTAAACCACCTTTTTTAAGATAACGATTTCTTAAAAGTCTGACGCTTAACCCAGTGTCAGCTTTTGTTGGCATCAGCGCATAACTAATAAAATCAGTGCCAACCGAGCTGGAGTATGAAGCCGCCTGTTCGCCAGCAGACGAAAAATCATTTAACCAGGCAATGCTGTTTGCTGCATCCGTCACTATCGCATTATTTTTTGCTAAATATTCCAGACAGACGGCCACCACATGTTTACAGTTGAAACCAACCGGACAGTCACAAAGGCCTCTAATGTTAATCTCGCCATTACCCTTTTGTTTGATTAATATACCTTGGTTATAGGGCATGTAATTACTGCCATTGACTTCACCACTTACTGAAACCGCATATTTACCAACCTGCTCTGAGCTTATACTTTCCACCATTCCCTGCTGGAAATAGCTAAAGCCGCGCTGGTAACTACCTGCATCTGTTTCATTCTTTATATCATTGTGTTTAAAATTCAGCATGTGTTTTTATGGCTATGATCACACGGAACCCGACACGCTATAGATTGATGAAAGGTGTTCTTCTATTTTAGACCAATCAAGCAATGCTTCTGTATCATCCAAGGAGCGAAGTATTGGGTGGTTAAGCGTGGCAGAAGAAACGAAGAGTTCGGGCTGGCTTGAGAATGATTTTTGCATGGCTTATTTTAAATTAATCTTAATTATATTGCTGAGTTATGCTGAGGTATCACAATAGGTTAGATTGCCATACCAGCACCATAAACAGTGAACCATCCAGAACGGGACTATCGTCCGCAGCAAGCACATTGTCTTGCACAGAACAGGAA
>CAZMLD010000005.1:0-22046 GCA_964566975.1 uncultured Thiotrichaceae bacterium
CCTTGTCAGCGTAAAAAATACCTCGAAATCGCGCTCATACAGGTAATTGAGAACGTCTCCTAGGAGCTTGTCCGAGAAGACACATCAGTGCCGTAACTTGCGTAATTTGTTTAGCGATTATCTTCTGTACGACCTCAAGATGGTCGATTTCTGTATGATTCATTGGCAACATTCCCAGCCCCACACGGTATATCTTAGCTTTGGAACAGGGGGACATTACTGCTTTGGGCTAACAAGACAAGGCTCAGCCTTTACCTACATGATAATAAGAGTTATTCTCGTGTAGGTAAAGGTGCATTACTCTGGCACAAATACGAGAAAACACGGCTTTTTAAACTGATTGATACCACAAATGCCACATTACACGGATAAGTTCCATTTGAATAACACTACTGTTCTCCTAAAGAGAAAAAACAACCCAGTCTATTATGCGTATTTTAATTATTGAAGATGAAATAAAAACGGCTACTTTTTTATCCAAAGGTTTAAAAGAAAACGGTTTTACTGTTGATGTTGCAGATAATGGTGTAGATGGTCTGGATTCACTGCAACAGATAAATTATGACCTGGCTATTCTAGATGTCATGCTGCCCTTCATGAATGGCTGGTCTGTTTTATCTACACTCAGAAGCAAAGATATTCAAACTCGTGTTTTACTGCTAACGGCCAAGGACTCTGTCGAAGACCGTGTCAAGGGGTTAAAGTTAGGCGCTGATGATTATCTGGTTAAACCTTTTGCCTTTTCCGAATTACTAGCAAGAATTCAGACTGTGCTGCGGCGCGGTACGGCAACAGAAATACAACACATAAAATACGCAGGTTTGGAAATTGATAATTTGAAACACCGAGTAACACGCAATAATGTACGTATTGATCTAAGCCCGAAAGAGTTTCAACTGTTATTATTAATGACACGTCACCGCGGTGACGTTTTATCTCGCACGGTAATCGCGGAACAAGTTTGGGACATGAACTTCGATTGCGACACCAATGTTGTTGATGTCGCAATAAGGCGGCTACGCAATAAGATTGATGACCCCTTTGAGGACAAGCTGATTCATACTATCCGAGGCGTAGGTTATGCCTTTGAACAACGCAATTAAATCAATATTGCCACAATCGCTGGCAGCCAAACTTGCCATACTTTATTCGATAACCACTTTTAGCGTTTTATTAATCGCTTCGGGATTACTCTACTGGTCTTTGCTTGACCATCTTTATAAAGAACACCGTAATTTACTGTCTGCAAAAGTTATTGAACTAAGAACCTATCTCAAAACTTCGGCAACGATAGATGAAACCCTGCGTGAGCTGGTTGATGTGAAGCACCACCACTCTCACATGCACCATTCATCAGCCATCCATCCCGCTATTCCTCACCATGTATATGTCAGCATTCTCGATAAACATGGTGATTTGCTGATGAAGTCAGCCGCAATGCCACCATTGCCCACTCCTCTTAAGTTCCCCGTTATCAATCAACAAGATCAGAGCATGGTTACTATCGTTACTGCAAAATCTGATAGCCGTCAGCTATTTCTGCTAGGAAGTGCTTGGGCAACCACACAAAGTAGCAATCAACCACTACTGTTACAAGTAATGCTGGAGTTATCACCCGATGAAGCTTTAATATCTGAGTATCAGCAAACACTATTTGGGGTGCTTCTCTTTGGTGCACTGGCTTCTGGTCTTGCTGGTTTTTGGGTAACCCGCCGTGGCTTGCGCCCATTGCGTAAAATCACCGCAGCGATACAAAACATTAACGCTCACCAGCTAAACGAACGGGTAGATTCAAATCAGTGGCCACAAGAAATAGCATTACTAGCCAAAGCTTTTGACCAAATGCTCGGCCGTCTTGATCATTCATTTGCCCAACTGTCGCAGTTTTCGGCTGATTTAGCGCATGAATTACGAACGCCTGTTAATAATTTAATGGGCGCATCCGACGTTGCGTTATCACGTAACCGAAACACAGAAGAGTACGTCAGTATCCTGCAATCAAACATGGAAGAATACGCACGCATCGCCAGAATGATTGATGAGTTACTATTTCTGGCACGAGCTGAAGACTCGAAAACAAAAATTAACCGTACAAATTTAAAACTTGAAAATGAATTTAAGGTAATCGCAGAGTTTTATGAATGTCTGGCATCCGAGCAACAGGTAAAAATTGAATGTAATGCGAATCAAACCCAGCTGTATGCTGACCCAGATTTACTTCGGCGAGTACTCAGTAACCTGCTCTCAAATGCATTACGTTATACAAAGCCAGCAGGCACAATTAAACTGACAGCAAGCTATTCGTCACTCCCAGAAAATTCACCTCAGACTGTAATAATCACCATTGCCGATACCGGCACAGGTATCGACGCAGAACGTTTGCCCCACATTTTTGATCGTTTTTTCAGGGCAGATAAGTCCCGCAATCGAGATGGCCAAGGCTCAGGTCTGGGCTTAGCCATTGTTAAATCAATCATGGAGCTTCATGGTGGCAAAATTTCAATATCCAGCCAGTTGCAACAGGGTACAACAGTAGAGCTGCATTTTCCTGCTGCACAGATTACATAATTTAACCTTAAAAAAGCAGTTGAATCGTAGCGAGAATGGCTAAGATGCTGAAGGTTAAGGTTTAAGCGACTATTTTAGCCATTTCTCACCCAGCATAAACTTACCTGATTAGCCACGAACTTTCTGTCACATTATAAATAGTCAAAAAGCACCGCGTTATTTCTGCATGTTTTTAGCATTACAGTAACCGCTGTCTTTGTTTTACATGCCTCTACATTTAACTCAGCACAGTATCGTGGCTAGGATGTAGGTTGTTGATTTTTCAGGCATCTGTAGCATGGATGCTACAGTAGAGCGTACATGGATGTATTCACAGCGACCTGAAAAATCAACAACCTACGTCCTTACCTCATAATAGTGCTGAGTTAAATGCAGAGGCATGTTGTTTTATTTAAGCTGGCGGATACTTATGCAACCTTGAATTCAAGTATTAATAACATCTGAAAATGACATAATTGTAATGATTCGGTCATCTTGCTGTTGCCATGCGCTTGCTACTATCACGCTTTCAATAGGCAATACAAAGCAGCATAATAATGAAAATAAAAACATGTATTCACAGCCGGAACATTACCTGGATAAGTTGTTTTTTGAGCGGACTGTTTGCCACCACCCCACTCTATGCACACCCTCAACATAAAGCAGAAAATATTTCAGACCTAGGTGCCATAGAAGTCACTGGGCGTGCATCCGATTTACTGGGTCAAACCAATGCGGCGTCTTCTGGAATGATTGGGCAGGCCGAATTTGAATTTCGCCCACTATCACGTCCAGGTGAATTAGTTGAAGTTGTGCCTGGCATGGTTGCCACTCAGCACAGCGGTAGCGGTAAGGCAAATCAATATTTTCTGCGCGGATTTAATTTGGATCATGGTACGGATTTTTCAGCCATGATTGATGGCGTACCACTAAATCTGCCAACTCATGGTCATGGTCAGGGGTATTTAGATCTCAACAGCATCATTCCTGAACTCGTCGAGGTTATCGAATTTGGCAAAGGGCCATACCATGCAAAAATGGGTGATTTTTCATCAGCCGGTTATGTAAAATTTCACACCAAACATCAGATGGAAAGAGGACTGGCAAAACTTGGCATCGGAGAAAATGGTTATTATCGAGGCGTCTTAGCTGATTCATATCAGATAGCTGATGGCCATTTATTATTTGGTGCAGAAATCAATTTTTATGACGGCCCTTGGCTAAGAGATGAAAATCTCAATAAATTTAATGCTTTGATCCGTTACACAGTCGATGAAGGCGACAGAGGTTATGCATTCGTTGCCACCACCTACCATAGTAGCTGGGATGCGACCGAACAAATTCCAAAACGTGCAGTTGAACAACAGGGTTTTCCAGTATTAGGCACCATCGATGATACAATAGGTGGAAACATGGAACGCTACAGCTTGTCGGCCAACTGGTGGCGACAATCTGAACATGGAGAAACAAGGCTTTCAAGCTACGCCGTATATTCTGACTTTAACCTATACTCAAACTTCACCTATTTTCTCGACAATCCCATCCATGGCGACCAAATCACTCAACAGGATCGTCGTTATATCGTTGGTGGCGAAGCCGTGCATACCCAATATGAAAACTGGTTTGAACTTGACGTTAAAAACATTGTAGGTTTACAAATCAGACATGATTATATTCCCCATGTCGCTTTACATAAAAGCCAGGGAAGAACCCTTCTACGCACGGTTTCAGAGCATAAAGTCAAACAAACCAGCATCGCTGTGTATGGAGAAAACGAAGTTCAGTGGACGAAAAAATTCAAATCTATTGTTGGACTGCGAGGTGATTTTTATTTTTATGACGTGACAAGTCAACTTCTGCCCGCTAATTCAGGTGAAACTAGCGATGCACAACTCAGCCCCAAACTAAGCTTTGTTTTGGGGCCTTGGCAGCGCACAGAATATTACCTCAACATGGGGCGTGGCTTTCATAGTAATGATGCCAGAGGCACTACCATAAAGTTTGATCCAGAATCTGGCGACCCAGCGAAAACCGTTGACCCTTTGGTGTCTACTCTAGGCGCTGAAATTGGTCTAAGAACACAATATATCTCAGGTCTGGTTTCAACTTTATCACTTTGGTGGTTGGAACTGGACTCAGAACTTGTTTTTGTAGGAGATGCTGGTGGCACGGAGCCTTCCAGTAAAAGCCAACGCTATGGTGTAGAACTAAGCAATTTTTACAAGCCATCACACTGGTTAACGCTGGATTTTGATGTGGCTCTGACTCAATCCGAATTTATCGGTGTTCCCGCTAACGAAAAAGAAATTCCTAACTCTGTGGGTACAACAGTTTCTAGCGGTGTTACCGTTGATTTGCCGAATGGTCTATTTGCCAGCTTACAAGCTAGATATTTTGGTGATATGCCACTAACTGAAGATGGCAGCGTATTTGCAGACTCAACCACTATAGTCAATTTAGGTGCTGGTTACCGATACAAAAATTTTCGATTTGAAGTAAACGTGTTCAACCTTTTCGATTCCACGGATAAGGATATTACCTATTTTTATGAATCTCGTCTTGACGGAGAAGCTGCGGGTATTGAGGACGTTCACTTTCACCCAGTGGAACCACGGGCAATTAGATTGCAGGCGAGCATGCGCTTTTAATGAATATTCTGACGATCAGGCGCTACCATCAACGGCTTCACCTGTATCACACTTTTTACAGTTAAGCGGGTAACCAAGCATGGATTTTCTCCCCGTAATACTGATTACCCACAGACGATTCATCCACGGCGGGTTATGCCGAACATGCTGGTAATGGCCACAAGCCAGTTCCGCCACCCAGTGGTTTTCCTCATCAAGGTGAAAGCCAGTAATGCGCTGATTCATTTTTCTAAAGAATCCAGTTGTAATGGCCAAGTTTCATTTTGCTGTTTGACAAAATCGGCAATCATTATAATTTATGACGCTAACCGCAGAAAAAACTAAAACGATATATCAGTGCCGTAACTGCTCAAAGTTTTTACCGGTAGGATTCTGAAATACCTGCAATTCAAACTCAACCAACACCGCCAGCAGGTGGTCGAAAATATCGGCCTGAATAGCCTCATAAGCAACCCAGTCGGTAACACTGGTGAAAACATAAATTTCTATCGCTACGCCTTTTTCGCCAGGCGCCAACTGACGTACTAGGAAAGTAAGTTTCTTGTGAATCATGGCGTGATTCTTTAAATAAGCTTCAATATACGCACGAAAGGTACCAATATTAGTCAGACGGCGACCGTTTACCTGTGCCTGCATATTTGTTTTTTTATTGGCATTTGCGCTATCTATTTCTGCTATTTTTGATTTTAGATAAGGTTCGAGCAGTTCAAAAGTTCTGAATTTTTCAATCATGCTCTCATTGCAAAATCGAATGCTGGTCTGGTCGATATAAATAGCACGTTTGATGCGCCGACCACCGCATTCAGACATTCCACGCCAGTTTTTAAACGACGATGCAATCAGCTGAT
Source organism: uncultured Thiotrichaceae bacterium (assembly GCA_964566975.1). GTDB lineage: Bacteria > Pseudomonadota > Gammaproteobacteria > SZUA-229 > SZUA-229. The sequence goes on from CAZMLD010000005.1 coordinate 6,044, forward strand.
GCGAAGGAATAATGGAAATGGTTTTATCCCAGTTTTGAATTTTTACGGTATGCAAAGCAATATCAATGACATCACCGTCGGCACCAAACTGTGGCACTTCCAGCCAGTCACCGATTTTAAACAGGTTGTTTGAGTGTATTTGAATACTGGCGACAAACGATAAAATGGTATCTTTAAAAATCAACAATAAAACAGCGGTTAAAGCACCAATACCACTAAGCAAAAAAATCGGTGATCGATCAATGATGATAGAGATAACAATGATGCCGCCCAGAATATTTAAAACAAGTTTGCTTATCTGTATGTAGCTTTTGATATTCAGTACTTGCGAAAATTTACTTCTGCGATAGATAACACTGACAGACGTCAGCAACGCATTTATTACCAGAATCAAAGCGATTACCAGCATGGCAGATAACCACTGTCTGATAACCTGACTGTAATCTGGGAACAGCTCCGCCGATAAATAAATAACGATTAACGGTACAATATAAGCCAGCCGTTTAAACAGGCCATGTTCAATAAAAACATCGTCCAGATTTGTTTCAGTATGTTTAAGCAGCTTACCAATTAACACCAGAATAATTCGACTGGCAAACAAATATGCTAGCCAGCTAAGCACCAGCACAATAATCGCTAACACATAAGGGTTCGTCGTCATTTCGAGCAAAATGCTCTTAATGCTCATGAGTTGTTCATTCATTTTTTTCTCCAGCAATCACAACAATCGAATATTTTTTATCACTTGAGTTTAAGTCAACGAAGGCAGATAGCAAACATGATCTCGCTCAGCCGAACGATGCAACATTAGATGAACATAACGACGAGACATCAATCAGCGTAGTGTTATCTGACTGGCGTATATTACAGCAAGCAGGCGACCGCTTTCCCTCGATTCTCATTGACTCGCTGTAACAAGATTAGACCGATAATAAAAAACAGCAGGGTACTCAAAATAGCCAGACGATGGTTGCCGCCACTAAAATAACTAATCAGCCCGTAACTTAAAGGCCCAATGATGGCAGCCAGCCGGTTCGCCATGCCCCACAAACCAAAAAATTCAGCCGAGCGTGATACTGGTGTTAACTGACCCATTAAGGCTCGCCCTACTGCTTGACTCGCTCCCATCGCCAGGCCAATGAAATTACCTGCTAACCAGACATCGCTACGTTCATCAGCAACAGCCATTAACAGAATTGCCACGCTCCAGATCAGCAGAGTAATGCTTAGTGTCCGTACTGAACCTAACCTGTCCTGTATAAAGCCAAACAATAGTGCGCCGACGGCTGCGGTTACATTTACCACCATAATCAACACCACCAGCTCTCTGGTGGTAAAGCCCATGACCTCACTGGCATATACCGCACTTAGCACCACTACGGTTGCGACGCCTGCCTGATAAACCACCAAAGCAGTTAAAAATCGAAACAGATCAGGAAAACGTGAGGCTTCCGCCAACGTGTGTTTCACTCGGCGAAAGGCGCTAGTAAAATAGGAGGCGGAGGCATTCAAGGCACTCGGCGTGGCGCGTTCACGTAACCAGATGAATGTTGGCGTCGCCGCCAGTGCAAAAATAACGGCAGTAATTATCATGGTGACGGGCACAATCTGTTGTTCCACCTGCCCCTGTTGTTCCGCCCAGATGATATAAGCGAGACAGAGCCCAAGTGTTAGCAGCCCGCCAAAATAACCCAGACTCCAGCCAAAGCCAGACATGCGCCCCATCTCTTCAACAGGTACAATTTCAGGTAAAAAAGCAGAGATGAGATTCTCGCCACTGGAAAACATGATGGCAGAAATAACCACTAGCGTCATGGCGAGCACGATATCACCCGGCCCGACCAACGCGAGCAAGACGATGCTGAGCGTACAGGCGATGGTGGTGAATAACAAAAAGCGTTTTTTAGCCGCACGCTGATCGGCAATAGCACCCAAAATGGGGGCACTGAACAGCACAATCATATTGGCAAGCGCGATGGTCAGTGACCATAACAAGGTTGCCGTGCCTGAATTATGCTCGCCAGCCACCACCGCCACAAAATAGGCACTGAAAATGGTGGTGAGAACTACCGTGGTGTAGCCAGAATTCGCAAAATCATACAACGCCCACGCCACTTTCTCTCGTCGGCCTGCTGGCGGTAATGCTAATCGTTGAGGGCAGGTTTCATCCTGCTTTTTACCCTGATTTTCATCAGGCATATTTTTCGGCATAATTTCTGCAATCCCTTGAATACTCCACCGGCTCAAAGCCAGTGGTTTCAGGTTACGGCTAAAAGCCGGTCATTTCGCCTAAAGGCACTAGATTCATTATTACTCGCTCCGTCATTCCCGCATGTTTCTAGCGGGAATCTAGCTACATGATGGATTCCCGCTAGAAACATGCGGGAATGACGGAGCGTAACAGGCAAGTAACGAGATTAATAATACTTCCACTTAACCCTGGCCGCCTAAAGGCGTGGGATTTACAGATCCCCTATCGGGGACTTTAAAACGACCAAGAGGCTGTCCGAAAATCGAAATCATAGCAAAATATCGACTTTGCAGTAGATTCTCTATTCTCGCGCAGTCTCCTGACGCACATGGCTTAGTTTAAGGTGCAGATTCTACCGCAACTGACGAAGCTAATCAGTCTGTCTTACTGCATATCAGCCAGCAGTTATTACACTGGTGATTTTTCCTGCGCGAGGTCTGGTTCGCCCAAATGCGCCAGTAAAGCCGCACGTGTTTCATCGCGTAACGCCACCGCCGCAATCCAGTCCGAGCCCTGTGGCAAAATGGGTGGCGAAACGATGATACGCACCCCGCCGTGGCGTGGAAACAAGGAGCCAGCGCGGAGTAGCGAACGCGCGCCACGAATGGTCACTGGAATCAATGGCACGCCAGCTTCAACAGTAGAAACAAAAGCCCCCATGCGAAACGGCAATAAACCTGGCATGCGGGTGAATGTTCCTTCTGGAAATAGCATCAGCGAGCGTCCGCTCTGAACCGTATTCTTGGTACGTTTAGCATCGGCCACGCCACGTTTTTTATCAAAACGTTCAACAAATATGGCACCGATGCGACGCAGAAATAAACGTGGAACAAATTGTTTTTCCAGTTCTGATTTAACCACAAAAGAAAATTCAATAGGCAGGGTTGCAAGCAGCATTATGCCATCTAGGTAACTGGCATGATTACTGACAATGACGCAGGTCTGGTCTCGTGGCAGATATTCAAGACCTTCTACCGACACCGTGATACGGGTAAGCGAAAACAACAGTCTGGCGGCATAACGCATCACCGACCAGCGCCACGAAGCGCGTGGCAACAAGAGAATCAACAACCAGACAGGCAATGCCAGTAACCAAAAAATAAGGTGTGCATAAGTCGCAAAAGCGACATCAAGTGAGCGTTGCCACAAGCTACGCAGGCGTGGGCGTAATGATGACGCAGTAAGGCGCACCACCTGCCACCACACGGCACGTGGCTTTTGGTCGAGTCGCTGCGTTTCAAACAGTTCACGCATGGCGGCGCGGCGAATTTTTCCGCTGGAGGTTTTCAGTACGGTATGTGGCACAGACAGCACCACTTCATCGGGTGACAGCCCCAGTAAATCGCTACTCGCTGCCAGAATTTTATCCTGCAACAATTGCTGTTCGACCTCATTCTGTTCGCGAGTTTCGGCAACAACCACCAGCCGTTCGGTGCCAGTCGCTGAGTCTGTGCTACCAAAAACAGCCACGCAACCCTTGCGAATACCACTGATATTACCCACCGCTTCTTCAAGCTCGTGAGGATAAATATTACGCCCACCACGTATGATGACATCTTTGACTCGCCCAGTCAGATACACATCACCTTCAGCGGCATAGGCAAGATCACCAGAATCTAACCAGTCGCCATCAAACAGCCGCTGTGTGGCTTCGGGATTGTGCAAATAACCGCTGGTCGCAGAGGGTCCTTGAAACTGGAGGCGACCCTGCTGACGTTCGGGCAACTCACGACCTGCCTCATCAACAATACGAATTTGGTAGCCAGGCAGCGGTTGACCACAGGCGACAAATTCCAGTACACGTGGCGCATCATTCTGGCCAAAATCAGGCACTGGTATCGCTTTACCTTGGGTGATGAAGGTTTCGCGTTCAATGCATTCAATCAGCGGCACGCGAGCCACTGGCGGAAAAGCCAGCCCCACCGCACACTCAGCAAGACCAAATACCGGTGCCATGACGCGCTCGCCAAATCCATAAGCGGCAAAACGTTGGCTGAAACGGCGTATGGTATTTGGGCTGACGGGTTCGGCACCGTTAAACGCCATACGCAAACTGCTCAAATCCAGCCCTTCAATATCTGCCTCATCAATTTTCCCCAGGCATAACTCATAGGCAAAGTTAGGCGCAGCAATCAGGGTACCTCGGTGTTTGTGAACAGTCCATAACCAGTGAGATGGACGGGTTAAAAAAGCCAACGGCGACATCAGCACCAGTGTCATACCATGGTACAAACTGCCTAACCAGGCACCAATTAACCCCATGTCGTGATACAGCGGCAACCAACTAATGAAAACATCGTTGGACGTAACCTCTATCGCTTCCCCCATAGCACGAATGTTTGCCAGCAGATCTGCGTGCGTTAGAATCACCCCCTTGGGTTGTCCGGTACTGCCCGAGGTATATTGCAGGAAAGCGGTATCCTGTGCGCTGATTGGCGGACGATGTAACTGACCACTACTGGCGGCTAGCTGCTCGGCGGTCACTACGCCACGCAAGCTGTTGACCTGCCCTTGTAATAACTGCCCGACTCGCTGCGCCTGTACGACAGTAATCAGCAACACGGTTTCGGCGTTGTCGAGTATTTTTGCATGACGACGTAGATGATCTTCAATCTGTGATGGACGTAGCGGAGGATAGATAGGAACCGGAATGCCACCAGCCAGTAAAATACCAAAAAAACTAAATAGATAATCACGACTGGTCGGCAGCATGATCGCCACGCTCTGCCCAGGTAACAAACCGCGCTGCTGCAAACCAATGGCCATCGTTTTTGCGCCATCATTCAGCATCGCATAAGAAATAGTTTCAACCTCATCGTTCTCACCGTACAGGTAGACATGTGGACGCTCGGCATGGTGCTGCAGATGCCAGTCAAGCATTTCGGGCAAAGTCTGTACCGTGTGTGGCACTTCCGCCAGCTCGCCTCCTGTGGTGGAATGATTTTCACTCTGGGGCAGTGGCTGGGCTGGTGACTGCGCTTGCGGCTGCGGTTGAGAAATGACATTCGCTGACTGCACGGCTTGCCACAAATCACGAGGGGTTTCGGCCGTCACCAGTAATTGCTCTGACAGCCTGACACCGTATGTTCGCTCCAGACGTAGCAGTAGCTCCACTCGTGACAGGCTATCAAAACCTAGCTCACGATCCAGCGCACTGTCCAGTGTCATCCGCAGCGAACGGCTGCTTTTTGGATGCAATTCCAGCACCAGCTGGCGCACTTGCTCAAGCAGCGTTTCTGCGCTGTCTTCAGCCATTTTTTTCACCTTTTTTTCGGTCTTTTCTGTCATATCTGTTTACATACTCTCGTGCCAGAACTTCTAAATTATGCCAATTTTAACCTTTGTTAAGCCGAAAAAACTCGACTCGACGCACATTGTTTTTCGATTTGCCTTTGCAGCTGCATCATCAGGCAGGCAACATGCCCACCAGAAGCACGACACGACCTTATTCAACCGAGATTAATCTACTTTTCGGTATTCAGAGCTTGTCAAAAACCCTAACAGAGAGCAACAACAGCTAATAGTCGAATATATAAACAGCATCCGTCATTTTTTACGAAGCATTCATAAGGCAGCAATACTGAGCCTGTTACCCTAAAAAAATCAGTTGAATCGTAGCGAGAGCGATAAAGTCCTGTAGATTCAGTTACGTCCATGGATGGACGGTATTAGGGCAATGCATATGTCCATGGATGGACGGTAGTAGGATAATGCAGGAGCAATTATCGAGGAGCAATTGCCGAGCATGGCACGCTCGCAGTAGGTTCAACTGATTTTTTTAGGGTTACAGCAGCGGCGCAAGCACTCTGCATACCCCTTCAGTCAAGCGTTGACCTTTAGAAAGCCCCTGCCGACTGGCGGTAGTAACCTCGCTTGCCTGCTGACAAAAAGTTAAAAAATCCTGTTCCAGTTCACAGGCAACATCCTTGCCATAAAAAAACAGGTTGGCTTCAAAGTTCAGACGAAAACTGCGCTGATCCATGTTGGCAGAACCCAAGGTAGAAAAAACACTGTCGATGGTTACCGTCTTGGCATGTGGCATCGCATCGTAAACTTCAAACACACGTACTCCTGCGACCAATAATTGATCCAGAAAAGAACGCCCAGCATGCAGCACCAATGGGTGATCAGAACGCCTCGGTAATAATAACCGCACATCGACCCCTCTTAATGCCGCTGTTTGCAGGGCAAGTAAAATGGGGTGATCAGGTACAAAATACGGTGTTTCAATCCATACCCGTTGCTGCGCCAGATTAATGGCTGCGAACAACAAAGTGTGGATACTACGCCAACGTTGGTCAGCCGGACCACTTGCCAGCAATTGCGCGCAGACATTGCCGCTCGCCTTAACGGCAGGAAAATAAACCGCACTCACTAGGTCTTCTGCGGTCGCGTGATACCAGTCCTGACAAAAAACTTCCTGCAAAGAAAGCACCACAGGGCCGCGAATACGCGCATGTAAGTCTCGCCAAGGCTCACCCAGACCAGCATAAACATCACCCACATTCATGCCACCGGTAAACCCAACTTCGCCGTCTACCACCATAATTTTTCGGTGATTACGGTTGTTCAATGTCAGTTGGCGACTTAATGGATTGACCGGCAAAAAATGTGTAACGAAGCCCCCCGCAGCCAACAAAGGCTGAAAAAAATCCAGCCGGGCATGACGTGAACCCACATCATCCAGCAACAACCGAACTTCAACACCACGATGGCTGGCTCGCGTTAACGCATCACGCAACCGTATACCAGTAGCATCAGGTTGCCAGATGTAATAAACCAGATGGATGTGATGACTTGCCTGCTCGATTGCCGCTTCAAGCGCATTAAATGCCACCTTTCCCTGTCGCAACAAAGAGACACTATTACCCGGTTGCGCGCCAGCTGCGTCCAGTTTTTCAGCGAGTTTTAGCAACGAGGGTGGCAGGTCAGTTACCGATAGTTGCTGTGCTGTGGGTGTATGCAACGCCTGTAGTGCTGGCGCAAGTCGCGCTTCAGCCCGGCTCCTCTTTCGCCGACGCAGATGCAGACGCGTCGTACCAAACAGCCAGAATGCCAGCAAACCAAGAAAAGGAATCAGCACGATAATCAGAATCCATGCCAGCGTCGCGCCCGACTCCCGCCGCTGTAGAATAATCACCGGAATCAGTACCACGATGATGGCCAGATCCAGTAACAGCCAGCTGATATTGAACCAGTTCATGCGACGACACCAAAGATTATAACCATGGACGGTAAGCCAAGCGTTTTGTTAGCCTGCCACTGTACCTCACCTGAGCTATGCATTGTCACGCTAGTTCACAACTTTTAGAGTAAGTTTGAATAATATGCTCATTTTTTGCACGAAGAAGGCTGAATATAATAAATTATTATCTCTATTTATTATCGCTGTTTATTACCTGTGAGTCGAAAAATTACAGCGTTACCCGTCTAAGCAAGCTTACCTGTCATAAATAACAGCTTGGGTTAACACAAAAACAGTTTATATCCATACCATATCCACTGCTTCTGCACTATCCAGATCTTTTATTTTTTCTTTATAAATCAAAAATATAACTCTATTTCAGCATCACATTCAGCGAATTCAATAATATTAGTAAATGCAAATATTATTGAATTCTATTTGTGTTTGCCGCATAAAACTGCAAGAATCTATCCACAAAGATATAGCGAAAGAAAAAAGGAGATACAAGTGATTCGCGTTCAATACTTCATATTCAGTTTACTCATTTTATTTTCACTAACTATACACGCCCGAGACATTGTTAATGTTCCCGTCCCAACGGGGCCACACGAAGTCTCTGCTCAAATTTGCTCGGCATGCCACATAGAAATTTATAATGAATGGAAAGGCTCCAAGCATGCACGGTCGACTGCACTGACCAGCCCTATCCACGGTGCTTTTTATCGCAATGTGGTTGGTGACCCGACAAAAGACGGCGTCACCATGAAAAATGGTAAATTCCCCGTTTGCCTGAAGTGCCACGCACCTAATGCAGCCTTACAAAACAGAACCAAACTCGATGCCGTGCCTGCGTTCAATGAAGGTGTAAACTGTATAACTTGCCACACCATCACCCATTTCAAGGGGGTTGATGCACCTGGTGGCAAACTTCGTTTAGGCATTGATGCCTATGAGTTTTCAACAACACACCTACAGGCTCCTTCTGGTAGAAACTATGTTACCGCGGCTATGCCTGCCAACCCAACGGCGATAACCAAAGGCTTCCACCCCTTCCCTATGGAGGGCGGCAACGCACCGTTGTTTAAAGCTAACGCTCTGTGCATGGGTTGCCATGATACACGCAAGAACGCGCATGGTGTACCACTGTGTGATACTGGCGATGAGATTGAGATGAGTGGTTCATCCACCACCTGCCAGTCCTGTCACATGCCGATGACGGGAATAAATGGCCATGCCAGCCACAGCATGAAGGGTGGACACTCTCCTGCCATGATACGCCGATCTATCTCCATGGCATTGGAGGTAGAAAAGGAAGGTGACATGCTCCAGACTACTGTCACCATCATTAACAAGCTACCGCATAAATTCCCTACTGGCGCGCCATTTCGCACCGTCATCTTGCGCTTAATAGCCTATGACGAAAACGGTAAAGAATTATGGAAAAACTACCAGGAACACCCAATGAAAGATGACCCACAGGCCGCTTTTGTTTATACTCTAGGTGATGGAGAAGGCAATGTCGCGATGCCACCAAAAGCCAAAGAAGTACTGTCGGACAACCGCTTCGAACCCCATGAAACACGCATACTGGAATACCAGATTCCAGCCAAAAATGTAAAAGTGATTCAGGCAGAAGTGATATATACTTTACTTTGGCCGAATCTGATGAAAAAACTCGATGCGGTGCTTCCTGATGAAATGAAGGCACCCCGACAGGCGGCCTTCGCAGAAGTCCGTTTATAAACCAGCACAGAGATACTTACAGAATGAATTATATTGGTACATCGCTCTTATGGAGCAGCATCATCATCGCCAGCATGGCGGTTCAGGCCGAAAACAGCACGACGGCTGAAACCGTTGCTGCCCCCAGTGTTATCACTGTCACCAGCAGCTCGACGGCTGGCACAGTGGTTCTCGGTGGCATCGTCACACCTGAAAAAATCATTAACCTGTCGGCACAGATGCCAGGTGACGTGAGTTTTGTCGCTGGTTCCGAAGGCGATGCCTTTAGCAGGGGTGATCCGTTAATTGCACTAGATACCCGCAGCTTGCACGCCAAACGAGCGCAGATTGTTTCCCAGCTTGCCAGCGCAAAAGCGGCTTATCGTAACGCTTGGGTGCAGTTTAATCACGAACAACGTAATCCCAATGCTCAGGCCGATGCCATGCTGGGTGGTGCGCCCAGTCTTTTTAGCATATTTTCTGACCCCATGCGTTCTTTTACTGGACAAGGCGACCCCGATTCCGAACGGCACTCCAGCCTGTTTGGGCGGAATGTACAGGTTGAAACAGCAAGAAATACGGTGATCCAGACGCGTGCTGCACTGCGTGAATTAGATGAATCTATGCAAAACGCCATCAGTTATGCACCGTTTGATGGTGTTATTCTACAAAGAATGGTTGAACAGGGAGACATTGTTCAACCCGGTATGCCGCTGGTCACTTTTGCTGACATCAACCGCTTGCAGATTCGCGTCGAAGTACCCACTCGGCTACTTAATACCATCAGAGCTGGCAGCCGAATTCAGGCCAGACTCGATACCAGCGCTATCTTGGTCAATGTGACGGTCGACCGTATTTTCCCAATGGCAGGTGCGGGTGGTCACACTACTACAGTAGAATTTTCGTTACCTCGGGGAACCGAGGCCCATTCAGGTATGTATGCTGAGATCCTGCTTCCTGAAACAAATCGGCAAGCCTTCGCTATGCCGGTTATACCTGAATCTGCCATCATCTGGCGTGGCAGCCTGCCAGCGGTTTTTCTACTAATGGATGATGACCAGCCCCGACTGCGATTAATTCGTGTTGACGAACAAGTTTCTGATGGTCATGTCAGTATTATTTCAGGACTCAATGTCGGTGATAGAATTCTTGCCCAGCCCACTAAAAACGTGCGACCTGGCTCCTGAGCCAACGCTTTCACCCCTCTTTTTTCTCTCCTCATTTTTAATATTTCAAGGCTAAGCCACCATGGACAACGCGAAACAACCAGACGATTCAGGCAATCATAACCAGAACACGAAGCTTGGCGCAGCGGGTCATCTGTGTAAAACATTTATCCATTCGCCGTTATCACCGCTGTTGTACATGGCAATGCTGTTTCTTGGTCTTTATGGCCTGATTCTCACGCCACGCCAGGAAGACCCTGAAATCTCCGTCCCTATGATCGATATCATCTATTCGATGCCCGGTGCCTCTGCAGAACAGGTTTCCAACCTCTTGATTTCCCATCAGGAACGCGTGCTTAGTGAAATCAAAGGCATAAAACACGTGTACTCTGTCAGCGACAAAGAAATGGGCATGATCACCTTACGTTATATAGTGGGTGAAGAAATGGAAACAGCACTGGTACGCACCATGGCAAAATTGAAAGCCAACCAGTATCTGCTGCCGCCTGGTGCAAAACCCGGCATCATGAAACCCAAAAGCATTGATGATGTGCCAGTGGTCACCCTAACAATGTGGTCCAACGAGCTGGATGACTCAACCTTGCGGGCACTGGCGATAATGGTTAAGCAGCGCCTCAAGCAACTGCCAAAAACCGGCAATACCTTTATCTCTGGCGGTCGCGAACGGCAGGTAAGAATAGATATCACGCCCGCTCGGCTGAGTGGTTTTGGTTTGAGCATGGGGCAAATCGCCCAGGTTATTCAACAGTTTAACGCAGAAAAAACCGTCGGCTATACCGAACGCGGCGATCTCTTTGCTTGGGTTGAAACCGGCAGTTTTTTACGTAACGCCAATGATATTCGCCGCTTGGTGGTTGGCCTGCATGATGGTCGCCCAGTGTTTATGAGCGACATTGCAACCGTCAGTATCGGGCCAGAGCTGGCGAGGCACATGGTCACTTTCTCCACTGGTGCCGCTTATACTGGCGAAAGAGTGGATAATGCTCAGGCAGTGACCATCGCTATCGCCAAACAGGAAGGCGCGAATGGTGTAACGGTAGTACGAAACATTCGTGCTGAAGTGGAAAGGCTCAAGGGAAGTTTAATTCCAGATAATGTGCATATTGAATATACCCGCGATTACGGTAAAAGTGCCAGCGACAAGGTGAATTCACTGCTCACCGATTTGCTCATTGCAACCACCGCTGTCATGGTACTGGTCTGGTGGTCGATGGGACTCAAACCTGCCATCGTGGTATTTCTCACCATCCCACTGGTACTGGTGGTCACAATTTTTTCCGCCATGGTAATGGGTTTCAGTATTAATCGTGTGTCGCTTTTTGCGCTGATTTTCTCTATTGGTTTTCTGGTCGACAATACCATCGTGGTCATCGATAACATTTACCGTCGCTGGCTACTGCATGGCAAACCGGATACCGCCATCGCCATTGATGCGGTACGTGAAGTGGGCAATCCAACAGCACTTGCCACCTTCTGTGTGGTTGCCGCCCTGCTGCCAATGGGGTTTGTCAGCGGTATGATGGGACCTTACATGTCACCGATTCCTGCTCTTGGCTCTGTTGCCATGCTGTTTTCCTTATTCGTTGCCCTGGTTTTTGCGCCTTGGATCGCCATGCGAATCAAACCCAGCATGCAACAATTACGAGCCATGGAAAAACGTAGTGAAAATATCGACCAGAAAATCATGGGCATACATGAATACACTATTGGCACACCGTGGAAGAAGCGCACAAAAGGCCGCTTATTGCTATACGGACTATTAATCAGTTTTGTACTCGCAGGTCTGCTGTTTTACATCACTGCGGTCACGGTAAAAATGTTGCCGTTTGATAACAAGTCCGAGTTTCAGGTCACGATTAACATGCCAGCAGGCACCGCCCTGACCAAAACCGCCAGCTTTACCAATGATCTTGCTGAAATTATTCGCCAAATACCCGAAGTAAAATCAATACAAACTTACGCTGGAACAGCCATCCCGTTTGATTTCAATGGATTAGTTCGCCAGTATTATTTACGCCAGTTCCCTTGGCAAGCCCAGATTCAGGTAATTCTGGTTGATAAAAGCGAGCGCGACCGCAGCAGCCATGAGATAGCCGTTGAAGCTCGTGCCTTGATCGCACCGATGGTCGATGCTTCTGGTATCCGAGAGAAAGACGGTGCTGGCGTAACCGTCATCGAAATGCCGCCTGGCCCCCCTGTTTTACAAACCATCGTCGCCGAAATCCACGGCCCTGATGCTGCCACTCGCCAACAGGTTGCACGTGACTTAAAAGGCTTTATGGAACAATCTGAGTTAATCGGCGAAGTAGAAACAATGATGCGTGAACCGATGAGCACATGGCGTTTTGAAATCAACACCAAAAAAGCCGCACTCAATGGCGTTTCTATTGAAGCGATTAACCAGAACCTCGCCATGGCAATGGGCATGTTCAAAGTCAGCGACCTGAAAGAAAGAGGCATCGAAGAACCCACGCACATTCTATTGCAAGTGCCGCTGGCACAACGCACCAACTTGAGCAACCTCTACAATTTACCCATCGTTAGCAACACTGGCTCAATCGTACCGCTAGGACAACTGGGGCAGTTTGTCGAACAAGAACGTGGCAGTTTTATTTTACATAAAGACTTACGCCCCATTGAATACGTGATCGGTGATGCCAAAGGTCGCTTGGCTGCCCCCATCTACGCACAAATGGATGTAGCTCGGCTGATGCAGGACTATATTAGCCCTGATGGGGTCAGTTTACGTGGCAATTATTTCGGACCACCCAAAACCGACTCTGTCTCCGGCTTTGAGTGGGGCGGTGAATGGACGGTAACTTACGAAACCTTCCGCGACATGGGTATTGCCTATGCCGTTGCCCTGATTGCCATTTACATGCTGGTGGTCTGGCAGTTTGGTAACTTTCTTATTCCTGCGTTGGTGATGGCGCCAATTCCATTAACCCTGCTGGGTATCGCGCCTGGTCACATGATAATGGGCGCAGATTTCACTGCCACCTCCATGATTGGTTGGATAGCACTGGCGGGTATTATCGTCCGAAACTCCATTTTGCTCATTGATTTCACCTTAATTCAATTAACTTCTGGCATGAACTTTTACGATTCCGTTATTTCTTCAGCCATGGCAAGAACTCGACCGGTGCTAATCACCGCAATATCAACCATGTTAGGTGCGGCAATCATACTCGCCGACCCTATTTTTCAGGGAATGGCGATATCATTACTGTTTGGTCTGTTTGTTTCTACCATTCTCACCTTAATCGTGGTGCCCTTAGGTTGCCTGAGCATTGGTGAAGAAACCTTCCGTAAGGTTGCTAACAACCATGCATGTAAATTGGATTAGCCTAAATATTACACGCATAAGAAACTGCCTTTCTTATGCGTGTAATGTTCACCCAAATCCCTACATAGCATCTCAGCCCGTCCCGACCACCCATCTATAAATAACTTAAGGTGCTACTTAGCGTATTATTTTTTAGTCCGCAAATGACGAAAATGTAAAAAAATAAAACTTTATGTTGTTTTTTTCGCGTTTTTTGCGTTATTCGCGGACTATATTTTTATAGTTACTTAGAAGATATATGAATAATGTGCAAGACATTGTTTTCACAGGGAAAGAAAAAGTATGAGTCGCAGCCGCGGCTATTTTTTCTTATTCAGTGGACTAAATCGCCTGGAGCGATTTGAACGCAGCCTCGAAGGGGTGAGGCCACACGGACGTGACGAATAATCAAGAGCTTGTGCAGGATTCGTGTTCCTTTGTAGGAATTTGGGGTTAAGGTTAAGGCTAAGGTTGACTCGGTATATAAACCATGCTTAAAATGTGTCTTTACCTTAGAAATGTAGTGAGAAAGCCTTGGTCAAACACACTAGACGGAACTTCCGCAATTTGCTGCGACTCTTGGCAAAAAAATCACCACTAGGCCCGTTACTGCTGAAAAAATTTCGCAGCCGTCCACATCAGGAAGCGTTGCAAATAGGTCGCGAGAAAGGGTGGGAAAGTGCAGCCTCTTGGATGTTAAAAGATACGGGGCAATCAGTACTATCCGACCCGTCGTTTCACAACATGCTTCGTTGTAAAATAAACTATGATATTGAAACGGAATTTCTCATGGTGCAACTTAGAAAAAAATTACTCCTTAAGACCTGCTCAGACAGCTTCAAAGACAGCCACATCATTGAGATACTGGTGTCTTTGATTGTACAGGCACACAATAATGAGTTCGTGTGGCAAGTAACAGAAGAAGAGAAAAAATTTCTACGCGAATGCGAAACTCAAATTATAGAGCGTCAGTTTTCGAAAAGCAAAAACAGACCGCTACCGTTGCTTTTATTACTCTATCAACGAGCCGGCCAAGGAGTAGTGAGCTTCAATTTACACCAGGAAGAACTTGCAAAATTAAAATTACTTACGCTTGATCATCGCCAAGAAATTGACAAGTTACTGAATGAAGTTTCAGCGCTGCAAGCGCAGAGCAAAACAATTGAATGGAATGGTAAGATATCTAAAGAAAGTTCGAAACAGATTGCCTGTCTGTACGAAAATTACCCATACCCCCGCTGGTTGCACTGGGGTATCAACAAGCCAGGCTCACGTATTTCTACGCTCCATCAGTTTTTTACCAATGATGAGCTTGCGTTTACTAAGAAACCATTTACCGTTCTTGTCGCAGGATGTGGTACAGGTAGTAAAGCCATAGCGTATGCCATAGAATATGGCGATAATGTACACGTTGTGGCCATTGATTTTAGTCGAGCCAGTCTGGCCTATGCAAAACACATGGCAAAGCAGCACAAGGTGGATAATATTGAATTCATACAAATGGATTTATATGATTTGCACCGATGGGAAGGACGCTTCGACATTGTCGAATGTACGGGGGTATTACATCACCTTCCTGATCCAGTCAAAGGTGGTCGCGCACTTGTGGCGTCTGCAAAAGACTCGGCGATCATTCATATTTCTGTATATAGCACAAAGGCGAGGTCATCTCTCGCTTATTTACGTGACAAATACAACCTGACACCAAAGTGTTCATCAAATGAAATTCGTTATGCTCGCATGAAAATAATGCAAGAAGATAATGAAATTATCGATAATAAAATGTGTTTACGAGATAATTTTTTTGACCTGAATCAATGCAAAGACCTGTTATTTCACCCATTGGAACGAACATATACGCTATCGGAAGTAGAAGTATTTCTTCATGAGATAGAACTTGAATTTCGCGGCCTGGAGCGTCCCGATATTATTGAAAATCAGTACTGGACGAGGTTTCCAAATCAAAAAGATATAGGAAAAATTGATGCTTGGAACGATTTTGAGACAAACAATCCCATGGCCTTTTCAGGGCTCTATGAAATCTGGCTTAAAAAATCATCCGAGCAGCAACCAAAATTAGAAAGTTGACTATGACAGTTCCTGACCTGCTGGACACTACACCTAATCGAGCATAGTAACACGGCAGTTATTACCGATATGTAACACTCTAAGTCAGCATACTCGTTTCACAAACCTGGCAGGTCTGCTAACAAGTCGGGAAAAAGGAATAGCTCTTATTAAAAACCAGCGAAACAACGACAGTCAATAACAAATAAACGAGAATAACTACTTTTTTACTGTAAAATTTTTATCGGGTTATACGAATTAAGCAT
>CAZMLD010000006.1:0-6170 GCA_964566975.1 uncultured Thiotrichaceae bacterium
GCTAAACATTGCTCGACACGCCAACAAAACCAGTCGCTGAAAAAGGGTGCGTATGATAAGTATTAATTGTTGTATAAGTTTTCGCTGCATATTTCGTGACTGTCGGTAGCATGGACGCTACCGTCAAGCCTATAGGGATATTTTTACGGCGTGTCACAAATGTATGTGGCGAAAACTTATGCAACGATTAATAGGTCACGCCTTTATAGAAGTATTAACGCTATAACGCCTGTAGTGGTTG
The DNA here is from genome assembly GCA_964566975.1 of uncultured Thiotrichaceae bacterium. Classification (GTDB taxonomy): domain Bacteria; phylum Pseudomonadota; class Gammaproteobacteria; order SZUA-229; family SZUA-229. The sequence goes on from CAZMLD010000006.1 coordinate 242, forward strand.
CGTGTATGAGATTGGTGAGGAGGCCTCGTCACCTTCAAAAGTCACTTCTTCCCAAGCCTCTGGATCGGCACATAAGGCTTTTAGTAGTTTATTATTCAGCGCATGACCAGAACGATAACCCGAAAAAGAACCTATCGAACTATGGCCTAGTAAATACAAATCACCAATTGCATCTAAAATTTTATGTTTGACGAATTCATCTTCATATCGTAAACCATCTTCATTCACCACTCGGTGCTCATCAACCACGATGGCATTATCAATACTGCCACCTAAAGCCAGATTCTTTTTACGTAACGCTTCAATATCACTCATGAAACCAAAGGTTCGCGCTCGACTGACTTCTTTAACAAATGATGTGGTTGAAAAATCAATTTCGGCGGTACACGGGCTGCCTTTAAAAGCAGGGTGATCAAAATCAATGGCAAAACTCACTTTAAAGCCATCGAATGGGTCGAACCTTGCCCATTTGCCTTCTTCTTCTACCACCACAGACTTTATGATGCGAATAAAGCGCTTGGGCGCATCCTGTTCAACAATACCTGCAGATTGAATCAAAAACACAAAAGGCCCCGAGCTACCATCCATAATGGGAACTTCTGGCGCACTAACATCGACGTAAGCGTTATCAATTCCTAAACCGGCCATGGCTGACAGCAAATGTTCTACCGTTGAGATAGTCACGCCATCATGCTCTAATGTAGTCGACAATAACGTTGCCCCTACATTGGATGCCTTTGCCTGTATCTCTACCGGTTCATCTAAATCGACGCGACGAAAAACAACGCCGGTATCTGGCTGTGCTGGGCGCAATGTTAAATACACTTTTTTGCCAGAATGCAAGCCGACACCTGTCGCGCGAATCACATTTTTTAACGTTCGTTGTTTAATCAAAATACCAGTTTCCATGCACAACAACAAAACCAGTTGTCACCAGCCTGCTTAGGTTGCACAATAATTGCAATAATATATTGTATTATCACATAATTAGCGAATAAATTGAAATGTCACCCTGTCAGCAGTGCTCAAAGCAACCTTTCCGCTGCCACGAAAAATTAGGCCATAACTGGAAAACGACATATAAATCACTTTAAAAGTCAGTTATTTATGGCAAGGTATACACCCCGTTCCCATTAGTCAGCCTGACGACGTAAAAATGCAGGTATATCGAGCATTTCTTCATCATATTCACCATTAACTGATACCGCCTCGTTGGCATTTCGCGTTTTTCGAATTGTTGTTGGTATATCGTATTCCTTATATGATGGCTCTGCTTCAATCGGTGCTTCTTTAATGACTTTAATCTCTGCGGCAGGCACTGGCGCAGCAATTTTATTGCCATTGCCCAGACCAGTAGCGACCACGGTTACGCGAATCTCACCTTCCAGCGCTTCGTCAATAGCGGTTCCCATCACCACGGTGGCATCATCAGAAGCAAAGCCGTTAATGACAGAGCCTATATCCTGAAATTCACCTAATGTCATATTGGAACCGGTCACATTAACCAGAATACCGCGAGCACCTGACAAGTTCACATCCTCAAGTAATGGGCTGGCAATGGCAAATTCTGCGGCTTCTTTCGCTCTGTTTTCACCACTGGCACTGCCTGATCCCATCATGCCCATACCCATTTTTGACATAACAGTTTTCACGTCGGCGAAGTCAACATTGATCACACCTGGATTAGTAATCAGCTCGGTAATACCTTGTACAGCACCACACAACACATCATTGGCACCACTAAAAGCGTTCATCAAGTCAAAATCACGGCCATAAACATCAAGCAATTTGTCATTAGGAATGGTAATTAAGGAGTCAACATGACAGCTTAGTTCTTTAATGCCCTGCATCGCAGTTTTCATTCGAGCTGCGCCCTCGAATGAAAAGGGTTTAGTGACCACCCCGACGACCAGGATACCCATTTCTCGCGCTATCTGCGCCACGACTGGTGCTGCCCCAGTACCCGTTCCACCGCCCATACCTGCGGTAACAAATAGCATATCAGTGCCGGCAATCGCTTCCTGAATCAGCTCACGATCTTCCAGCGCTGCCTGCTGTCCAATTTCTGGTGTTGCACCTGCGCCCAACCCTTTGGTTATATTGCTGCCAATCTGTAACGATTTAGCGCCATCAACGCGTCCTAGTGCCTGGGCATCTGTATTGGTACAGATAAAATCAACCGCGTTGATTCCACTACGTACCATGTGCTGCACCGCATTACCACCACCACCACCGACACCAATGACTTTTATTATCGCAGCTTGTGCACCGGAATCCATCAATTCATATGTAAACATGCTCATTCTCCTGTCAATTTAATATTAAATAATTTGTTCATCTGTTTTGCCGCAACTCGATACTCTATAAACCTGACCCTATTAGACCTGTTAAAAATTTCCCTGAAACCAGTCCTTCATCCGCTCAAAAACGCTTTTAACCCCACCTTTCATCATGATATGGTTTGTGCCATTATTTCTATGTTGATTACCAAACAGTAATAAACCCACACCAGTCGAATAAATTGGATTACTAACCACATCAGACAGCCCAGTAACATACTGCGGTAAACCTAAACGTACTGGCGCATGAAATATTTCTTCCGCTAAATCAATAACACCTTCCATTTTTGAACTGCCACCGGTTAATACCACCCCAGCTGCAATAATTTCTTCAAAACCACTACGGCGTAACTCTGCATGCACTAAACCGAGTAATTCTTCATAACGCGGTTCAACAACTTCAGCCAGTGTCTGTCGCGATAATCTCCGTGGTGGCCGCTCACCAACACCGGGTACTTCAATGGTTTCTTCTGGATTAGTCAGTTGCCGTAAAGCACAGGCATACTTAATTTTTATTTCGTCGGCGTATTGTGTGGGGGTGCGTAACGCCACCGCAATATCATTTGTCACCTGGTCACCTGCAATAGGAATGACGGCTGTATGGCGAATAGCGCCTTCAGAAAACACCGCAATATCAGTGGTACCACCGCCAATATCAACCAGACAAACACCCAACTCTTTTTCGTCTTTGGTTAACACCGAATAGCTGGATGCTAACTGTTCAAGAATAATATCATCCACTTCCAGACCGCAACGACGAATACACTTAATGATATTTTGCGTTGCGCCTTCGGCTCCTGTCACCAAGTGTACTTTCGCTTCAAGGCGCACACCAGACATGCCTATCGGCTCACGTATTCCTTCTTGGTCATCAATAATAAATTCCTGCGGCAAGATATGTAATACGCGCTGGTCGGCAGGAATGGCAACGGCACGAGCGGCATCAATGACTCTGTCTAAATCGCCACTGGTGACTTCACGTTCGCGGATAGCGACAATGCCGTGTGAATTCAGGCTGCGTATATGGCTGCCTGCAATACCAGCATAAACAGAATTGATTTCACAGCCCGCCATTAACTCAGCTTCTTCAACAGCGCGTCGAATAGACTGTACCGTAGACTCAATATTAACCACCACGCCCTTTTTTAAACCATTGGAGGGGTTTGAGCCGATACCAATAATTTCGATATCACCATCATCAGTCACTTCACCAACGATGGCCACTATCTTTGAAGTGCCTATATCGAGACCGATCAACATGTTTTTATCCGATTTTTTTGTCATTTTCTCAGGCCTCACTGGTGTCAACAGCAAACTGGACGGCAAAACCGTTTGGATAACGCATATCAATAGCCTTTATCTCACCTGTAGCGAAACTGTTTTGATTCATTTCATGTTTTGCAATTAATGCAGGCAAGATACTGACAAAACGTTGCAGTCTTTTTTTAGTATCAAAACGACCTAATTTAATTTCGATTTTCTTTTTTTCTATGCCCACGTTTTCTATTCCCACATTCACTGCCATCACCAGCTGCCATGATCGCCTGTCATCAAGTTCCAAACGAACCACTTCATAGTTAAGCATCGCAATTTCTTTATAAAGAGTATTCATGAATTTCCAGACCTTTTCCTGTTGCCCAGATGGACCATTTAAATTCGGTAAGTTTAATGTTGTGTCAATATAGTCAGGCTTAAATACCACGCCAGCATCACTTAAATACGCATCGTCATTCCAGTATGCAACGGGTCGTTTCTCTTCAACATAAATAGTCACACTTGCTGGCCACTCTCTACGTAATGACACGTTATTCACCCAGGGCTTCTGTAACACAAGCGCTTGGATATTTTTTAAGTCAACCGTAAAATAACCGCCTGAAATACTGTTTTTTACCAATGCTTTGATTTCTTCTTTATCTATAAAAGCAAGCTCACCTTTTACCTGTATATCGGTTACGGGTAACACTGTTGGCATATCAAAATCTTTAACCAGCAGGCCAGAATAGATAATAGCCACCATGCCCAATAGCACCGACAGCGATTTAAATATCTGTTTAAACCGCAGTGGTTTACTGTTTTTATCTATACGTTTGTTCTTCTTTCTTTTCATGTTTGTCTTAATCATATTGCTTAATCATGTTGCTAACTAAGTTCACAGTCAGCGGTGGTTAAAATACGTAAAACCAGGTTTTCAAAAGATAAACCTGCCTGTTTTGCTGCCATCGGTACCAAGGAATGACTGGTCATGCCCGGCACAGTATTAATTTCAATTAGCCATGGCTGGTCGTTCTCATCAATAATAAAATCTACTCGCCCCCAGGCGGATGCATTGACCGCAAGAAAGGCTTTTTTTGACAGTTCAGCTAAGGCTGATTCACGTATATCAGATAAACCACAGGGGCAAATATATTGTGTATCAGTGTCATTATATTTTGCCTCGTAGTCATAAAACTTATGTGTGGTTTTCAGTTTTATCATCGGTAATATCTGATCGTCCACCCATGCTGCCGTGTACTCATCACCTTCAACCCATGCTTCTGCCATCACTGTACCGCCACACAACTGCGCCAGCTGCCACGCTGCGATCATTTCTTCTTTTGCTTCGACTTTGCTCATACCAATACTTGAACCTTCGAGCACGGGTTTAATAATTAACGGCAAACCCAGAACCTTTAATGCACGCTGACAACTTGTTTCAGAATCAATGATATGAAATGCAGGCGTTGGTAAATTTAGAGCATGCCAAACCTGTTTGGTTTTTAATTTATCAATGGCCAGCGCAGATGCCTGCACACCCGAACCGGTATATGGCAATTGCATTATTTCAAGTAAGCCCTGCATCGTGCCATCTTCACCACCACGACCATGCAGAGCGATAAAAACACGTTGATAGTTACCACTAGCAAGCTCATCAATGATGTTTTCGTCAACATCCAGACCATGTGCATCCACGCCTTTTTTCTGTAGCGCGGCTAATATCGCATTACCACTTTGCAATGAAATGTCACGCTCTGCCGACAGCCCGCCCATCAACACGGCCACTTTGCCAAATTGTTTTACATCAATCGTCATTATTTCATGTTCTATTTTTTTCGAGCCACTGTTATCAGTGCTTCATTTATTAACCCGCTGCTATTAACTTGGCGCTATTAATCCGCTGTTATTAATCTAGTCCTCACTCAATTAGCTATCACCTGACAATGCTTCGCCAGACAAACTATCACCAACTATTTTCACTTCTGTTTGCAACTCAATATCCAGTTTTTGTTTTACCGTTTGCTGCACTAAATTAATTAATGACTCGATATCCGCTGCTGTTGCCTTATTTTCATTAATGATAAAGTTGGCATGTTTTGTTGAAATAACAGCGCCACCTATTCGTTTTCCTTTAAGGTCACAATTTTCTATCAACTGTGCTGCGTACAGACCTTCTGGGTTACGAAATACCGAACCACAACTGGCAACACCGGTTGGTTGTGTTAGCGCTCGTTTTGCCAGTAGCTGTTTAATCTCAATATGTTTATTTTTTTTCTGATGTTTTTTTAAGGTTAAAGTTGCGCTGACAAACCATTCCATCCTTTGGTCCGTAAACG
>CAZMLD010000006.1:6270-21168 GCA_964566975.1 uncultured Thiotrichaceae bacterium
TCCATCCTTTGGTCCGTAAACGGCACATCTCTATGCCACTGCTCTGCGAGCGATCCACGAAGATGAATATGGCGATAACCATATTCAAATTCGTTGGCTTTACGTTTTGTTATTTCACCTTTTCTGTTCAAGGTTTCAACTTCAACAACTAGCGGCCAAGTTTCTCCACCAAAAGCACCCGCATTCATTGCCAATGCACCACCGACTAGACCTGGAATACCAGCAAAAAACTCTGCCCCTGTTAATTTATTGTTACTGCAAAATCGTGCCAGTTTCGCGCTGCTCACACCAGCACCGACATAAACCGTTGTTTCATTCAACAGTTCAAGCTGTGTCATGACACCCTGAGTGGCAATCACCGTGCCATTAAAGCCACCATCACGAACCAGCATATTACTGCCCAGACCCAGCCACAGAAGTTTTTCATCTGCTGCTAATGTCGGCATAAACGATGCCAGAGCAAATAATGACTCCGCCTGTACAAACTGTTTAGCAACGCCCCCTGTGCGCCAACTGGTATGCTTTGACATCGGTTCATTTTTTAGAATTTTGCAATGCGCCATCATCTTGTCGTCTGATTTAATCATTGCATTTTTCATCAGAAATACTCCTGATTTCCAGCAATGTTTTTAGCTGCGGTGCAACGCGTCCTATGCTGCCAGCACCCATGGTTAACACCAGGTCACCATGCTGTAAAATTGACCGCAAATCCGCAGCAACATTTTTCACATCTTCAATAAAAATTGGATTTACTTTGCCACGTGCACGAATGGCGGCGCACAGTGCCCGACCATTTGCCCCAACAATGGCGTCTTCACCAGCGGCATATATTTCGGTCAGTATCAACACATCACATTTTGCTAACACCTGCGAAAAGTCGTCAAACAGGTCATGTGTGCGGCTATAACGATGCGGTTGAAACACAGCAACCAGTCTTTTATCTGGCCAGGCTTTTTTACAGGCACTCAATGTTGCTGAAATTTCAGTCGGGTGGTGCGCGTAATCATCAATGAGTGTCACGCTACCAAATGCCATTTTTATTTCGCCATAGGCATGCATACGTCGACTAATACCTTCAAAGCTCGACAATGCTGTCTGCATAATCTGTGAGGAAACACCCAGTTCATGCGCCACACATATCGCTGCCAGTGCATTTAATACATTGTGCTTACCAGGCATATTTAAGCTAATTTCAATCGCCTGATCGGCATCTGGCAACATCAAATCGAAAATACTTTTTGTTCCCTGGTAACGAATATTTGAGGCACAGACATCGGCATCAAATTCAATACCATATCGAATTACTGGACGTGTTATTTCTGGTAACAGACTGCGCGCTTCTTTATCATCAACACATACTACGGCCAGACCATAAAACGGCAGGTGATGCAAAAATTCGACAAATGCCTGTTTTAATCGTGAAAAATCACCACCATAAGTAGACAGGTGATCCGCATCCACATTGGTAACAATGGCTATCATTGGTTGCAAATATAAAAATGAGGCATCACTTTCATCCGCTTCAGCAACCAGGTATTTGCCTTTTCCTAAACGCGCATGAGTAGCAGAACTATTGAGCTTGCCGCCAATAACATAGGTTGGATCCAGTCCCGCTTCGGCTAAGATACATGTCACCAGTGAGGTCGTTGTCGTTTTACCATGCGTGCCGGCAACAGCTATACCGTGACTAAAACGCATGAGTTCAGCTAACATTTCTGCTCGCGGTACTATCGGTATACGTCTTTCCTTCGCCGCTTCAACTTCAATATTTTCGGCATTAATTGCCGTCGAAGTAACAACCACATCAACATCTTCAATATTTTCGGCGCGATGATTACAAAAAACAGTCACTCCCATATCCTGCAACCTTTTCGTTACTGCGTTTGTTGCGATGTCTGAACCACTAACGGTATAACCCAGTGTATGCATAACATCTGCAATGCCACTCATGCCTGCACCACCAATGCCAACAAAGTGGACTTTACGGATACGCCGCATGAAGTTTTCATGGTTACTCTCATGGTTACTATCCGTGTTATTTACAGGAGATGACATTAGTCTATGCCTCCAGCACGCAAACAGGCATCCGCTATCGTTTTAGCCGAATGTGGCATAGCAAGTTCACGCGCAGCAATCGCCATGTCTAATAATTTTTTGCGATTAACGCTAAAGTCATTAATTGTTTCTACTAACCAGTCAACCGTTAGTGCTTCTTGCTGCTTAATAATGGCTGCCCCAGCTTGTTCCAGATACAAAGCATTCTGTGTTTGATGGTCGTCAACAGCATGCGGGTAAGGCACTAACACCGAAGCAACACCAGCTGCTGCCAGCTCAAACACCGTCATGGCACCGGCGCGGCAAATAACCAGATCAGCCCATTCGTATGCCGATGGCATGTCATCAATAAACGCGTCCACTTCTGCTACCACGGCTACATCAAGGTAATTTTTTTTTGCGCTTTCAATGTTTTTCAGTCCAGTTTGATGTATCACCTGTGGGCGATTATCTTTTTCTATTTTTGCCAGTGCCAAAGGTATAATTTCATTTAATTTTTCTGCGCCCAGGCTACCACCTACAATCAACAAATGCAGTTCAGGCAGCGTATCACTATTATTTTTAGATCGATTATTTTGAGCGAGCCGCAATTCAGGTTTTGCTATATTAGAAATAGACTGCCTGACCGGATTACCCGTTGTTACTGCCTGCGGCAACACACCAGGAAAAGCCTGCAAAACAGTGTTGGCCAATTTTGCTAAAACTTTATTGGTTAGGCCGGCAATCGCATTTTGTTCATGCACAACCAGTGGCTTGCCAGTGACATAAGCCATCAAACCACCAGGGCCGGCAACAAAACCACCCATACCCAAAACCACACAGGGTTTTATTTTTAGCAACACCGCCAGTGCCTGAGCACATGCCACGTTTAGTCGTAGCGGTGCCAGCAATAAGGTCAAAACACTTTTACCACGTAAACCCGATATGCTCATCCACTCTATGGGGTAACCTGCCTGCGACACCAGCCTTGATTCAATACCCGCTTTTGTGCCTAGCCAGACCACTGGAATGCCACGCGAACGTAATTCATCAGCAACAGCTAGCGCGGGGAAGACATGCCCACCTGTGCCACCTGCCATAATTAATACTGGACGCACATCTTTCATAATAAGGCGCTCTCTATGTCGTCATCATTCGTTGCTGACTCCTTACTGGTCATTTTTTTACGGGTTTTCCTGACCTTCGTCTGTCCAGATTTTGCCATCCTCGCCACTAAGCTGGTTTCGTAATGAATGCGAAGCAGCAAGCTAATCGCAATACAGCTGACAATTAAACTACTGCCACCATAGCTCATTAACGGCAAAGTCAGCCCCTTAGTTGGCAGCAAGCCAACATTGACCCCCATATTTATCAACGCCTGCATCGCTAACCAGACACCAATGCCGTATGCCATATAAGCGGCAAAATAATGACCAACCACTTCAGCTTGTGCGGCAATTTTTAATGTTCTAAAAAACAAAATGCCGAACAACAAAATAACCATGACGACACCAACAAAACCTAACTCCTCTGCCAGTATTGCAAATAAAAAGTCGGTATGTGCTTCTGGCAAATAAAACAGTTTCTGTACACTGCCACCCAAACCGCTGCCAAACCAGCCACCTGTGCCTATCGCAATTAATGACTGTGTTAATTGAAAACCACTGTTAAATGGGTCAGCCCAGGGATTGGCAAAAGAGGTTAACCGCTCCATTCGATAGGTTGATGTCACTATCAGTAACAGCGCCGCACCAGCAAACATAAAAACAAATGAAACAAACTGAATAAAGCGAACACCGGCTAGAAATGTCATCGCCAGAACCGTACCCATAATCACAACGGTTGCGCCAAAATCAGGCTGCATTAATAACAGCAGGCCAGCGATAGCCACCATTATCATTGGCTTTAAAAAGCCCCACAATGAACTTCGTACTGCGTCACCATGACGCACAAGGTAACCAGCCACGTAGACGATCAAAAATATTTTAACCAGCTCTGACACCTGCAAATTAAACACCCCCAGTGGCAGCCAGCGAGTACTACCATTCACTTCTCGACCAATGCCAGGAATCAGTACCAACACTAATAACAACAAAGAGAGCATCAGCAGTGCCATGCCTGATTTTTCCCAATATACCAGGCGAACCTTAAACACTACAAATCCGGCAGCCAAGCCCATCGCCACAAAGAGTAACTGGCGCTGCAAAAAATAAAACGGATTCGCATGTGTTCTTTCGGCTACACTGATCGATGAAGAAGCCACCATAATGAGGCCGATGCTAAGCAGACAAATAAAAACAATGATTATCACTGGATCGAAATCGTCTATATCAATTTTCAGTTTGCTACGGTTAATCCGTAAAGACGGCAACCTAGCAGAAATATTAGCTGCAATACTCACGATACAGCCTCTGACTGCAGCATTTTTACAGATGCAATAAAAACATCACCACGGTGCTCAAAGTTGTCAAACATATCAATGCTGGCACACGCTGGAGCCAGTAAAACATTGTCACCCTTTTCTGCCAGTGACTGCGCCGCTCTCACGGCGGCAGACATCATTGTTTCGCCATCCTGACTCTTTGCTAAATCCTGTACCTCGCCGGGTAGATCAGCAACCATCACCACTGGAACTGTAGCGGGTAAAGCCGCTTTGATTTTCAACGCATCTTTACCTATTAATACCACGGCTCGGCAATGCTGTTTCACGACAGCCGCAAGCTCGCTGAAGTCAGCGTTTTTTGCATCACCACCAGCAATTAACACATGCCTGCCCGGCAAGCCGACAAGCGCAGCCATGGTCGCACCCACATTGGTCGCCTTGGAATCATTAATCCAGTTCACCCCGTTTATCTCAGCAACAAACTGTGTGCGATGAGCAAGGCCTGTAAATTCTCTCAAGGTATTGCACATACTGTCTACTGACAAACCAGCGGCCATGCCCAGTGCTAATGCCGCCAGTGCATTTTGTATATTATGTAAGCCTTTAACTTTTAACTGATCAACGGCGATTAACTGCTGCGCGCCAAAGCACAAATATTCTCTATCTCCATCGCCAATACTGAGACCAAACTCATTCTCCTGTGGCGTATTCATGGTGAAACGAATTTGATTTTCGCCTGTGGCGGCAACCTGACACGCCAGTGCATCGTCTTTATTTAAAACCCATATGCCTGCATTTTTGTAAATAGCCTGTTTACTCTGTGCATAAGCAGACAAATTTTCATAACGATCCAGGTGATCTGCGCTGAGGTTTAATACCACCGCTGCTTTCATTGGTAAATACTGCATACTGTCCAGTTGAAAACTGGACAGCTCAAGCACATACAAATCGACATTGTCATTTAACGCATCCAGTGCGGGCAGCCCTATATTGCCTGCAGCAAGCACATTCACCCCTGCCTGTGCTGCCATGAGCGCGACCAAGGTGGTGACTGTCGATTTACCATTTGACCCAGTTATGCCAATAACGGGTGCTCTTACCGCATGTGCAAACAAATCAATATCGCCAGTAATTTCAATATTTTTACTTCTTGCTTTCAGCAGCACTGGCTCAGTCAATGCAACGCCAGGGCTAACGATAATACGGTGTGCTTTGACAAACAGTTTCTTTTTAAATTTGCCAGTAACACATTCAACATCGCTAAATTCATTTTTAAAAGCCAGTAGTGCTGGCGGCTGATCACGGCTATCTACAACGATCACCGTTTCACCCAGAGCACGCAAATAACGCACCACCGACAAACCGGTTTTACCCAGGCCAACAACCAGCGTATAAACCGCTTTTCCAGACTTTGTTGTTTTTTTAATGGCGTTCATTAGCGTTAGTGTTTTTGTTTGTCTTTAGTCAATTAAAATCGTATTAGTATGAATGCTATCTGAGTTTGAGCGATGCCAACCCAATCAGCACCAGTATCACAGTAATAATCCAGAAACGTACAATCACGCGCGGCTCTGGCCAGCCCTTTAATTCATAATGATGGTGTATCGGTGCCATCCTGAAGATACGTTTACCTCTTAATTTGTAGGAGCCTACCTGCAACATAACCGATACCGTTTCCATGACAAATATTCCGCCCATAATCACCAGCACCAGTTCTTGCCTGACATAAACAGCAACCACACCCAGAGCAGCACCTAATGCCAGAGCACCAATATCTCCCATAAAAACCATCGCTGGATAAGTGTTAAACCACAGAAAACCCAAACCAGCACCCACCATTGCGGCACAGAAAATAGTGAGCTCACCAACACCAGACACATGCGGAATACCCAGATAATTGGCAAAGGTTACGTGCCCACTAAGATAGGCAAATACGCCAAGCGCACCCGCCACCATCACGGTTGGCATAATCGCAAGCCCATCAAGACCATCGGTTAAGTTCACTGCATTACTACTGCCGACAATAACCAGATATGCCAGCAACACAAAAGCACCACCTAACGGTATTAACACATCCTTGGTATAAGGAATGATTAAGGTTGTTTCAATGGCGGTTTCTGCATTATTAAAAATAAATAGTGCCGCCGCGAAACCAGCAACGCTTTGCCAGAAAAACTTTGCCTTTGCAGATAAACCTTTTGCATTGCCATAAACCAGCTTTTTGTAATCATCCACACCACCGATGAGACCAAAGGATAAAGTCACCGCCAGTACCACCCACACCTTTTCATTTGACAGGTCGCTCCATAACAACGTACTGAGCGAAATACTAATCAGAATCATCGCTCCGCCCATCGTCGGTGTACCTGCTTTTGACAGATGCGATTGCGGCCCATCATCACGTATCTGCTGCTCAATTTTATAACTGGCGAGCTTTCGTATCATCATCGGACCAATAACCAATGATAAAATTAACGCGGTAATTGTGCCTAAAATCGCCCGCATAGTTATGTATCGAAAAACACTAAAGCCACTATGAAATTGTTGCAAGTATTCAGCTAGTACTAATAACATTAGTTCACCTTGTTATTCATTTGCAAAAGCATTATCCGTTGTACTACTTCCTCCATCGCTGCACTGCGTGAGCCTTTAACCAGAACCACATCATTGCTGTTTAAATTTTCACTTAACGCCTTTATCAAGGCTTTTTTATCGTTGAAATAAAACCCGTCGGTTTCACTACTGCCACTAAAGGCATCCACTGTATGTTTACTTAAAGCACCTGTTGCATATAAAGCATTAATGCCCATTTTTTTTGCTTTAATGCCTGTTTCAGCGTGTAACTGTTCTGCATTTTCACCCAGCTCATACATGTCACCTAATACTAAAACCCTATGACCGGGCATCCCTGCAAGCACATCAATGGCAGCAGCTACTGATGCTGGGTTTGCATTGTAACTATCATCAATAAGCCGACAGCCTGAGGCTAAATTAACAGTGGTCAATCGCCCTTTTATATTTTGAAAAACAGATAACGAAGCCACGATAGCTGCTAATGACACACCGAGCGACAACGTGATTGAAGTGGCGGCAAGTGCATTCATCACGTTATGTGTACCTAGTACCTGCAAAGTTAGCGTTGCCTGCTCTTTCTCTACCTGCTCATTGCTAACAATAATTTGATATCGGTTATCCGATATTTTTTTGGCATAAACATCGGCAGTCGCATCCAGCATTGAAAACGTCAGCGTTTTTTTGTTCGTAGTACACGCTTTCCAGGAAGCGCTAAAAGCATCATCCTGATTAATAACGGCAACACCATCTTTATCCAGCCCGCTAAAAATTTCAGCTTTTCCTGTCGCGGTATTACTCAGCGAGCCAAAACCTTCAAGATGTGCAGGCCCCACATTATTTACAACGGCAACATCAGGCTTTGCCAGAGAACTTAAATAATTAATTTCGCCAACATGGTTCGCGCCCATTTCTATGACTGCATACTGATGCTGTTCTCTAAGCTCAAGCAACATCATCGGTACACCGATCTCATTATTTAAATTGCCTCTAGTAGACAGTACGGCTTCACTACCAGAAAAGTCATGAAGAATTTTTCGGCACATTTCTTTCACTGTGGTTTTCCCGTTACTACCGGTAATACCTATGAGTTTGCGGCCCGCATTATTCTGACCCCAGCTTTGTCGCCACACCGCTGCCAGTCGCCCCAAAGCGATTCGTGTATCGTTAACTTTAACCTGTGGTTCGCCCGATGGTTGCACCACATTTTCGCTAATCAAAATACCGGCAGCACCCGCTTTTTTTGCTTCGGCAACAAACTGATGACCATTAAAATGTTCGCCCGTCAAAGCCACGTAAAGCTCACCCGCCTGAATATCGCGAGTATCTTTTGAGACACCACTAATCATCACATCATTGCCCTGTAAAGAAACATCCAGCGCTTGTGCAACTTGTGACATCTTCATCATGCAGGTACACTCCTGTCGTTATCAATTCGCTCCTCAGTACTAGGCTGACGGCTAGATAACAGTTCACTCGCCACACGACGATCATCAAAAGCAATGTGTACATCACCCACTATCTGACTCGTTTCATGCCCTTTTCCTGCCAGCAAAACCACATCGCCAGGTTTTGCATTAGTAATGGCTATGTCGATTGCCTGGCGACGATCTAGCACCGCTTCCACGTTTTCCAACGAGGAGAAGCCAGTTAACACTTCATTAATTATGCTTTGCGGATCTTCATGGCGCGGGTTATCCGTTGTGACAATAATTTTATTAGCGTACTTCTCAGCAACCTTTGCCATCAACGGTCGTTTGCTACGATCACGGTCACCACCACAGCCAAATACACACCACAGATTGCCACTAAAATGTTCAGCAATTGACTGACAAACAGCCGACAAAGCCTGTTCAGTGTGTGCGTAATCCACCACCACCACCGGTTTATTATCTTCTGCAATCACTTCGACACGACCATCGACAGAGCGAATAGCGCCAATACTGTTAATTGCATTATCCAGTGAAATATGGCTAACCAGCAAAGCGGACAATACAGCCAGCACATTGGATGCATTAAAACGGCCTAATAATGGAACATCAAAACTAACTTCACCTGTTGGTGTAGCAACAGTGAGATGATAACCACGCTCAAACGCTTTCATGGCTGTTGCATGAACAAAATAATCTGCACAATCTTGATAGGCTGAAATATCTTGCTCTAAACTGTAACCCCAGACACAAACATTTTCCCGAATAGCTTTTGCCATCTCGCGACCAAATTCATCATCAAGATTGATTACCGCAGAGCCTAAACCAGGCGTATAAAAAAGGCGTTTTTTTGCCGCTCCATAATTTTCCAGCGTACCGTGATAATCAAGATGATCGATACCCAAATTACTAAATACTGCGGTGGTAAAAGCAATACCACTAACTCGACCCTGGTCAAGACCATGTGAGGATACCTCCATTACCACATGTTTAGCGCCTGCACGCTGAATCTCAGAAAGCGTTTTCTGCACCATCAGTGCGTCAACGGTAGTTAAACCTGTTGGATGCAGGTCATTAATGAACCCATTGCCTAAGGTACCTAATACGCCACAATGCACATCATGCGCATCCAGGCATTGAGCGAGAAAGTGAGCAATAGACGTTTTTCCGTCGGTACCGGTAACGCCAATGACATTTAATGAGAGTGATGGCTGCTGATAATATCGAGAAGCTATTTCGCCCACTTTCTGCTTTAAGCCTGAGCACTGAATGCACAGCACCTTATTTGAAATAGAATCCAGAATTTCATCACGATTGTCGAGATCACCATCCCACAGTACAACACTGACACCCTTGGCAACGGCATCCTGGGCGTAGAGTAAGCCATGCGTGTTATAACCCTGATGCGCGATAAACAGGTTTCCGCTTGCCGCTTTGCGGTTGTCCTGCACCAGCGCATTAACCGTTATATGACGACACTGCTCAACCAGAGCATCATCAATAAACCCTTCAAGCAAATAATCCAGCGCAACTTCATTTTCCATCATTATGTTTTTCCGCCTTGATCAGGCACTACAAAAGTAGTGGATCCTATATTTATTAATTGTGTGTTCGACACGTCATCCGGTGCAATATCAAGCAGTCTCATCGCACTTGACATCACTTGGGCAAAGACTGGCGCAGCCACTTGGCCACCAAAGTATTCTCCATTCCTTGGTTCATCTATCATCACCACCATAACCAGTTCGGGTTTATCCGCTGGTATCATGCCAGCAAAAATCGCAAGATAGCGATCACGCGCATAACCACCAGCGATAAATTTGTGCACCGTTCCGGTTTTACCGGCAACACTATAATTTGCAACCCTGGCACGTTTGCCGGTACCTTCATCTGACACTGCTCGCTGCATCATTTTGCGCACTGCTCTTGCGGTCTCCACTGACATTACACGCCGACTTCCATGTACAGCACCTTCGCCGGTTTCATCATATAAAAAACTAACGGGGCGAAATAAACCATCAGCCGCAATCGCCAGATAAGCTTGTGCCAGCTGTAAGGCGGTAACAGAAATACCATAACCATAAGCTAGTGACGCTCTTTCAAAATCACTATTTAAAACACTTAACGATAAGCGACCACTGACTTCGCCAGGAAAACCACTGCCGGTTACCGCGCCAAAACCCAGTTTCTGGTACATCGACCACTGCTGCTCTGCATCCATTGCCAGAGCAATCTTAGTGATGCCAACATTACTGGACTTCTCCAGCACGCCGCCAACATCAAGGTCACCATAATTTCGCGTGTCACGCACCATATTGCCGCTTACCCGCATATAACCTGGCGCAGTTGACACGTTATCAAACGGTTCCCAGTGACCACTTTCCAGAGCGGCAGCGATGGTAATCGGTTTCATTGTTGAGCCGGGTTCAAACACATCGGTAACTGCACGATTTCTTGTTGCCTGCGGCTGCATCTGCCTTCTGTCGTTGGCATTAAACGAAGGCTGATTTGCCATCGCCAGCACTTCTCCAGTTCGTACATCAAGCACCACGGCAGAACCCGCTACTGCATTGTGTTTTAGTACGGCTGCTTTTAAACTTCGGTAGGTCACATATTGCAGTTTTTTATCCAGACTCAACTTGATGTGTCTACCAGGCTGCTCTGGCCTAATACGTTCAACATCATCAAACGCTCTGCCCAAACGGTCACGAATAACACGCTTTTTACCAGGCACACCTTTTAGCCAGTCATTAAAGGCCAGCTCCATACCTTCCTGGCCCTGATTATCAATATTGGTAAAACCAACAACATGCGCTGCCACTTCTGCAGCGGGATAATAGCGACGATACTCATTCTGCAAGGCAATACCCGGTGCGCCTAATGCCATTACCTCAGCGGCCAGCTCTGGTGAAATGTGGCGCTTCAAATACAGAAATTCACGATGACTATTACGTTTAATTCTGGCCTTTAAATCGTTTACATTAATCGACAATCGTTTAGCCACTTTTGCCAGTGCAGCCAGAGACTGCTGATTTGCTAACCGTTGCTGCGCGGTTAAATCCGGTTTCGGCACTAAATAATCTTGCAGCTCTTCTGGGTTCACCCAAACACTGTATACCGGCGCACTGATAGCAAACGGTTCACCATGTCGATCGACTATATGACCACGATGCGCTGGTATTGCCACTGTACGCAGCTGCCTTGCCTCACCCTGCTTCTCAAAAAACTCGCTGTCCAGTATTTGTATGTCCAGTGCCTTTATTACTAATGCGCCAGCTAACAAAGTAAAGACAAATGCCGCCGAAAAACGTCGCCAGGTCATGGCTCTTGCCGAATACTGGCTATGCGTTTTACGCGAATGTTGACGATATGGTTTCACTTTTTCACAAATACCACGTCATCGGGCAAAGGCACTATCATGGATAAGTGCTCTCTTGCCATCGACTCAATACGACCATGTCCTGACCATGCACCCTGTTCTAACTGCAACTGACTCCATTCTGTATTCAGCGCATTCACTTCTCCTTTTAACTGCTGCAACTCGACAAAAAGCATTCGGCTTTGGTGCTTGCTGTAGACCAGTAAAATGGCAGATACCATCATCAAAGCAAATAAAAGTGTAAGCAACATTAACAGGCGTTGCCTTGCACTCATCACCGTCTCTCCAGTACACGCAAACGCGCACTTCTTGCTCTTGGATTGTTCTCCAGCTCCTCACTGCCAGCAATAATCGGCTTACCAACCTGCCGGTATGGCACTTCAATATCTGCCTCCATAACTGGCAGACCCGGCGGCAGTTTTGGTCGACTGGAAAGAGTACGCATAAAACGTTTGACCATTCTGTCTTCAAGTGAGTGAAAACTAATAACCGACAAACGTCCGCCTTTTGCCAGTACCGATACCGCTCCCGCTAAACCTTGCTCAATCGCCTGCAATTCTTTATTAAGATGTATGCGAATTGCCTGAAAACTGCGCGTTGCTGGATGTTTATTTTTCTCTTTTACTGGAATCGCGTTGCTTATAATCGCCGACAGCTCACCTGTTTCAGTAATTTCACCTTGCGTACGCGCTTCCACAATGGCTGTCGCTATGCGTCTGGCAAATTTTTCTTCACCGTATTTTTTCAGCACTCTGATTAAATCAGCCATTTTGACTCGTGCCAGCCATTGCCTCGCCGTCTCTCCCTGGCTGGTGTCCATACGCATATCCAGCGGCCCTGAACGCAGAAAACTAAAACCGCGCGCGGCATCATCTAACTGTGGCGATGACACCCCGAGATCCATCAGCACACCATTTATTTTCCCTGTTAATCCATATTGCTCTATCACATCTGCCACCTGATTAAAGTTACAGTGCTCAATCGTTAAACGTGGCTCATCAATGAATACCTGCTGCGCGAAAGCGACTGCTTCAGGATCCTGATCAAATGCAATCAACCTGCCTTTTTCGTTTAACTGCTGCAAAATAGCACGACTGTGACCGCCTCTGCCAAACGTTGCATCTATATAGTTACCTGACGGCTCTATATTCAACGACACTACTGATTCTTGCAAAAGCACCGCCTGATGCTTATTCTGAACATGAACAGTACTCATGGACTACAGCGACAATTCTGCTAATGCGGCGGGAAGCTCACCACCCTCATTCACTGACTGTATCCATTCCTGCTGTTTCTCAGCCCAGATTTCTTCACTCCATATTTCCATCTTTTTTCCCTGTCCGGTCAATACTGCTTTCTTTTTCAGATCAGCAAACTCACGCAACATTACTGGTAATAAAATTCTGCCCTGAGTATCCATATCTAACTCACAGGCATTACTCATTAATAAACGTTGCAACGACTTCACTTGTTTGTTAAAACTGGGCAAGGCGTTCAACTTGCTTTCAACAATTTCCCATTCAGGCAGAGGGTAAACCGACAAACAATGATCAGGGTCAACCGTTACCACAAGACGACCACCGCAGCCTTCCATCAAACGCTCACGATAACGCGCAGGCATTGCCATTCTGCCTTTGGCATCTACAGTGATATTGTTGATCCCACGGAAAAGCATTTTTATTCTTGTTTCCTATTTTCACTATTTGCGAATCAGGTAACCAAATTCGTCAACATTAAGGGAAACAAGAGAAAATAAATCCACAATTCCCCACAATTCCCCACATATTTACACTATAGGTATTTTGCACAGCCATTGCAAGCATTTTTATGTGTCCAAATGTAAAATGTCTATAGCTGACAGCGACTTAGAAAGTATTTAAGGATATCAGGGAAATCTTATATTGATTATGCTTTTTAAATCATTAGCTTGATTACGCAATCTAATAATTCACTTTAAGCTGGAATTCTTTTCAGCGCGGAAAACGGGTTTATTTCAGGAAAAAAAGCACGGGGCAGTTAAGGAGCCCCTGAACAAGCCTTCAAAAAACAGGGTAATAAGCACAATAACAAACCATTGAGAAATACCTAAGGTGAAGCACCTTAGCTTTGGAACATTAGCTTACAAAGAAAAAACGGGGCTATGGCCATACTGAGTGGACTTTTATTGTGACCAAAGAATTATCCTTCCCGTCATTCCCGCATGTTTCCCCGATCAAAGCGTACGAGGACATGCTTAGCGGGAATCTATTGTCTGAAGAGTAGATTCCTGCTAAGCATGTCCTCGTACGCTTTGATCGGGGAAACATGCAGGAATGACGGGGTAAGTCACGTTGGTATTTCTAGGTTACAATAAAAGCCCACCCAATATGGCATAGACCAGAAAAAAGGTCACGACTAAAAGAGAACGTTTTTAAGTCAAATGGATCAGGTGACGCGCCTAGGATCTTGGAGGCTAATGATAAGCGCAAGGCGGTGCGCAATGAAATTGTTGTCAGGAGTGATAACTATCTTTTAATACAGACATTTTCTTCTGCAACAAGTAATAACCACCAAAAATCAGCGCGGCATAACCCAAGTTTCCCAGCAACGAATTCTGAAAGAATGGAATACCAGCAATGTATGCCTGCATCAAACCTTCGACTGACTGCACGTAGATACCAGACATCATCCAGGCGCCAAAATTAGTCAGCAAGAAAAACGCGACAGATGCCGCTATCACAGCAAACACGGTATTGGTAAACGTGACTCTATTTCTCAGCAACAAGCCAATAGCCACCGTTAAACCAAAACCGGCATAAACAAAGAGCATTGAGTTATGCAAACCCAGAAAAAGATCACTCAAAAATAACGCCGCAAATGGCACCAGAAAAGCGATGCGTTTGTCCGCAAAGTATGCACCACCAAACAAAGCCATCGCTGCGACGGGTGACACGTTTGGCCAGTGCGGCAATAAACGGAACAGCGCCAGCGTAAAAATAATTGTTGAAATGACAATCAACGGTGTCTTTAAATTTTGAGTTTGCATATCAATGACCTCGCAACGTATTATGTGCTATTAACAGGTGTAAGTTTAGCACAGAGCAAAAATCATGGAATCTTGA
>CAZMLD010000007.1:0-7868 GCA_964566975.1 uncultured Thiotrichaceae bacterium
GGCAGATTTTATCCGCCAAGCAATTGCTGCGGATGAGCTTACAGGCTTGAATATTGTGGCGTATGTGGCTATGCTAGGAGATGCAGAGACAGTACATGGCGACACGATTACGCTAGATAAGTCATTGATTCAGTATGTGGAAGAACACGATATTGATGAAGTGGTGATTGCTGTTGATGATCGTCGATCTGAGGGCTTTCCCACAAAAGAACTTATTGACTGTAAAATGAGTGGTGTCAATATCCTGGATTTGGTGACGTTTTTTGAACGGCGTGCAGGAAAGATTCGATTAGATATGCTAAACCCAAGCTGGTTGTATCTGTCCGATGGTTTTCATGTAGGCACCATTCGGTGTATCTGGAAACGAACTTCAGATATCGCTGTTGTGTTGCTGTTATCACCACTGGCATTGCCGTTTTCGATTCTTGTCAGTTTGGCAATAATGATAGAAAGCCGTGGCAGAGGCTCAGTTTTATATAGCCAGATTCGTGTCAAACGAGATGGGCTGCCGTTCAAAATTTATAAATTTCGCAGCATGGTAAGTGATGCCGAGAAAGACGGTGTCGCTCGCTGGGCGTCAAAAAATGATTCACGTATTACTAGAGTGGGGCGTTTTATTCGAAAAGGTCGCCTTGACGAATTGCCACAGTTATATAATGTGTTGAAAGGCGATATGAGCTTTGTTGGGCCACGCCCAGAACGCCCTGAATTTATAAAAAAGCTGGCAGAAACAATCCCTTACTATGAGGAGCGTCATCGAGTAAAACCAGGGCTGACTGGCTGGGCGCAGATTTGTTACGCTTATGGTGATACGGAAGAAGATGCGGTACAAAAGCTTCAATACGATTTGTATTATGTTAAGAATTACAGTGGCCTGTTAGATTTGTTGATTTTATTACAGACTGCAGAGGTGGTTATGCTAGGTAAGGGCGCGCAATAGCAGCGGCGCTTCATAATCGAACGGTGCTGACGCTTTATCAATGTCGTGCTTATAGTAAGCGCTCCTTTGATGCGCAGTCCTTAAATAAAGTGTGCAATACTTGAGTATGCTAGTATTTAATAGCTAAGAGATTTGACTGAAAAACAACTGTTCTCGGTTCGACGTAACAACCATCTCGGTCTTGTCGCATAGTGTGACGTTTACAATTCTTGGGCAGGCAGGTTTGAAGCATGTTTTTTCTCTTATAGTCATATAACTTGTCCGTTCTGTGGCTGGTTTGTTGCTACATTCTCGTTTTGCAATAGGTGAGGTCGATTTTTTATGTGTGCTTGGAATACTTGCTTTGGACTGCTTTAGCACATGAATTTAGCCTTATACAGTTATTTGGCCGCCGCTCTTGCCTATAGTTTTTTTTGTGTGCTGCTGCTGTTTAGCTGGCGCGAGAGTTTGCAAGCCAGGTTAATCGTTATTGTTATGTTTATTAGTGCATGTTGGGCACTGTTTGCAGCGCAGGTCACACGCCATCATGAATCATATCTATTGTTATATCAAGTGTTTGAGATCCTTCGATATATCGCATGGTATGCTTTTTTGCTTAAACTGTTTGATCTGGTGGCATCCGGAGTCAGGCCATCACATCCTAGCCAAAAGCATAGTTACCAAAAATTTGTTGACTGGGTACTACCTTTAAGCATTGGTTTTGCTCTGTTGCTGCTATTTAGTGAAGTGTTTGCCGCTGTTTTTACCTTGCCCGGTCAATTTATTTTTGGCATTTTTGGTAATCTTGGTCTTGCGCTCATCGGGCTTGCCATCATAGAGCAGTTGTATCGAAACACCTCAGTCCGTCACCGTTGGGCGACTAAATATTTATTTTTTGGTGCGGGTGGCATTTTTGTTTTTGATTTTTATTTATACGCCGATGCATTATTGTTTGGCAATATTGACCAGGATTTATGGGTGATTCGAGGTATGGTTCATGTCATTGCCATACCATTACTGGCGATTTCTGCTGCCCGTAATAAAAGCTGGTCACTTAATATATTTGTTTCACGCGATATTGTTTTGAATACCACTGTTATTTTTGGCGGTGCGCTTTATTTGCTGGCAATGGGGGCCTCCGCATATTACTTGCGAGTATTTGGCGATGACTGGGGAAAAGCCGGACAGATAATTTTTTTAACGCTGGCGGTGATGCTTTTTCTGGCTATTTTAACTTCCTCGAAAATACGTGCAAAAGTCAAAGTCTTTTTAGGTAAGCACTTTTATAAAAACAAGTATGATTACCGCATTGAATGGTTAAGGTTGGCCGATGATTTAAAGGTAGTGGCGGATAATAAAAACTATTATAAAACAGTGATTGAAGTGATGGCGCATATTGTCGATGCGCGTACTGGATCATTATGGATGTGTGACGAAAAAGGTAACTACCGAAATGTAGAAGTTTGGCAGGGTGAGCGGAGGGGCAATGTGATCGCAGCGGATGCCTCATTGATCAAGTTTCTGGCAATAAAAGGTTTTGTCATCAATGTAAAGGAACAGCTTAGTCATGAAGGAGAGTACCAAGGGCTGTTGCTGCCTGAGTGGTTGTTGCAAGCTGACCGTGCCTGGCTAATTGTTCCGTTGCATGGTGTGGATGTGCTGCAAGGTTTTGTGGTGTTAGGTAACCCCCTAATAACACGCTCAATTAACTGGGAAGACCATGATTTATTAAAAACAGCGGCCAAGCAAATCACTAGTTACCTAGCCGTGCTAACTACCTCGGCACAATTGGCTGAGGCAAAGCAGTTTGAAATGTTCACTCGGCTTTCAGCCTATATGGTGCATGATTTAAAAAACATTTCAACTGAACTTGGGTTAATAGCGGCTAATGCGAAAAAGCATGGTGATAACCCAGCCTTTGTGAAAGATGCCTTTAGTACGGTAGAGCATGCGGCAGAAGATATTAATCGTTTGCTAGTGCAATTACGTCATCGGCGCGTTCAACATAAAAATGAGAGTGAGCAGAAAGTGTGGCTGAATTTGACTGGGCTGATAGCTGAAGTTGTTGGCTCTAAAAAACATCTGCTGCCAGTTCCTCAATTTATGGTGTTGAAAGATTCTGGCATGCTGCTAGTGGAAGCAAAACGTTTTAAAAATGTGCTCAATCATTTAATGGAGAACGCGCAGCAGGCAACAACAGAGGATGATGATATTACGGTAACGCTATCTGCTAGCGCAAAGATGCATATAATAGAGGTCAAGGATACTGGGCAGGGTATGGGCGATGATTTTATTCGGCATCGCTTGTTTAAGCCGTTTGACACGACAAAAGGCAGTGCAGGAATGGGCATAGGCATGTACGAAAGTCGTGAGTTTATCCGGCATCTGGGTGGCGATATTAATGTGCAAAGCAAAGCCGGAAAAGGGTCTATAATCACTTTACAGATCCCATTATGCTCAATATAGAGTGGTGGATGGTAAGAATCTGTCTTTAGTGCAGCCTGTTGGTAGTGTCTGGCTGAGTGTTACTCTATTTTAAGGAATTAAATGCAGTTATGGCAGATAACAAGTTAAAGTTGTTGTTGGTTGTTGAAGACAATCCTGGGTTACAAAAGCAACTAAAATGGTCGTTTGAAGACTATCATGTATATCTTGCGGGTGATCGTGCCTCAGCACTTAAGTTATTTAGTCGCCATCGTATGCCTGTGGTAACGCTGGATTTAGGTTTGCCGCCGGATACGGTTAATACGCGAGAAGGCTTGGCTGTGCTACAGGAAATCTTGCAACTGGCGCCACATACCAAAGTCATCGTCGTGACAGGAAAAGATAATCAGCAAAATGCCCTGGAAGCGATTTCACACGGCGCTTATGATTTTTACCAGAAACCCATCGATCCCGATATCTTAAGGTTAATTGTAGGCCGCGCGTACCAATTACATGAGCTTGAGCAGGAGAATCGACGGCTGGCATTTACCGCGCGCAATTCATCCTTAGATGGCATTATTGGGGCGAGTGCGGCGATATTGTCAGCCTGCCGCCTAGTGGAAAAAGTTGCGCCGACAGACGCTACCACGCTGGTGCTGGGTGAAAGTGGCACAGGTAAGGAATTATTCGCCAGAGCCTTACATCGTTTGAGTCCGCGTAAAGCGATGCCGTTTGTGGCGCTGAATTGTGCCGCCATACCGGATAATTTACTGGAAAGCGAACTCTTTGGTTATGAAAAGGGTGCGTTTACCGGAGCGGTCAAGAAGACCATAGGTAAGGTTGAAGTAGCCAGCGGCGGCACCCTTTTTCTGGATGAAATTGGTGATATGCCCATGGCTTTACAGGCGAAAATATTACGTTTTTTGCAGGAACGTGTGATTGAGCGAGTAGGAGGGCGTAGCAGCATCACGGTTGATGTGCGCATTATTTGTGCCACGCACCGCAAACTCGATCAATTAATTAGTGACGGGGCATTTCGTGAAGATCTGTTTTTCAGAATCAGTGAAATTGCCATTGAAATTCCTGCCTTACGCGATCGCGAAGGTGATAAAGCGTTGTTGGCTCAAACATTTCTGGATAAGTTTAGTAAGCAATATGGTCGCAGTTTTCGTGGTTTCGCCGATTCGGCTCGTGCTGAAATTGACGTCTATAGTTGGCCAGGCAATGTTCGTGAGCTGGAAAATCGAGTGAAACGTGCTGTAGTGCTTGCTGATGGTAAGCAAATCTTAGCAACGGATCTTGGTTTTGCTGAGGACAAAGAGCGGTTGCCATCATTAAATTTACATGATGCCCGAGACAGTATGGAGCGTGAGTTAATACAGCGAGCGTTGTCTATATACAATAACAATGTCACCCACGCCGCTCACGCATTAGGCATTAGTCGACCTTCCCTGTACAGTTCTATTAAGAAACTGGGTATCTCAGAGCCCGGAAAATGAGCAGTGTCGCAGAAAACAACCTGTATCAAGGTAAAGCATGGCGTATTGCCAGTGCAGCGACTGTGGTGCTGGTGTTGTTGGTATTTTTCCTGTATCAGCAGACCGTTTTTTATCTGACTGGAATATGGGGAACGCAAACAGGTGATTATGCACACGGTTATCTGGTGTTGATGATTAGCGCTTACCTGATCTTTTATAATCGACAAAAACTGGCATTGTTGACACCTTGTCCTGAATACAAGGCGTTGGTGATAGTCACTATTGCCAGCATGGTATGGCTGGTGGCAGCGCTGGTAGATATTGCAATGTTGAAAGCTGTTGCCCTGTTATTGCTGCTACTGTCTATCCTGTGGCTTGTGCTCGGCACTCGCGTCACCCGCATACTGGCTTTTCCAGTGTTATTTATAAGTTTTGCTATCCCAGTCTGGTTCCCTTTATCACCTGTCTTGCAGGAGTTAACGGCAGATGCCGTGTTCTGGGTGATACGCATCATGGAAATACCGGCCTTACGCATAGAAAACCTGATTACCTTGCCGGCGGGGACATTATCTGTTGACGAGGCCTGTGGAGGGCTGAATTATTTTTTGGCTGCCATGACGTTGTCTACCCTGTATGCCTATTTGAATTATGAGACTCTACGGAGTCGCTTGGTGGTTGTACTGGTTGCGGCTATTGCGGCTTTACTGGTTAACATACTACGCGTATTTATACTGGTTCACCTTGCTTATACCACTGAAATGCAGCACCCCCTAATCCACGATCATCTCGCTTTTGGCTGGTTTCTGTTTGCCGGCTTGATTGTGGTTTTATTGGTGGTTGATGTACTGCTACAAAAACTACCACAATTTCAATTGTCGCCGCTTCATTCAAACGCGGTTCAGCCTGTGGTAAAAGTTGCATGTAAGGAAGGTAAACCGCGATTTATTCCGGTCATGCTTGCCGCCGCGTTGTTTATTTTTATTGGGCCGGGAACCCTTTACTGGCTATATAATCAAACATCAGTGATTAGCGTGGAGGCACAGCCCGTGCTGCCCACCACGGTGGGCGAATGGTCAGTAGTAGTGCCAGCCGAAGATGACTGGATGCCGCAGTATCGAGGCGCAATAAACCACAAGTTGATTTTTCAAAATGATAAAGGTCAACAGGTATATTTATATATAGGTTTGTACCCAGTGCAGAAACAGGGTAAAGAGTTAATTAATGCTCTAAATCGTATTAGCGATGATAAAATCTGGTATAGCGGTTATCAAAGGGCAAAACTATATCGTATAAACGGGCGCCAAGTACTGGAGCAGGTACTGGAGAGCAAAGATGGTCGGCAACGGCTGGTCTGGTACTGGTATAATGTTGCAGGACAGAACACGGTCAATAAGTATCAGGCAAAACTATTGCAGATACTGGGGCTGATTAATGGCACGCGACAGGCAGCGGTGGTTGCGATAGCCGTCAGGTTCAACGAGGAGCCTGCGTATGCACGTGACATACTCAGGCAGTTTGCCGAAGCAGTGAATCCTTCTATTGAGCGAGTTATCGTTGGTGAAAATTGACCTAGTCCGAATATTTCCAAAAACTGCATGGCGGTGATGGGTGCGTATTGTATCTTGCTAATGCACTTGCTTTTATTTGCAATATCATAAGGTTAAGTTAAATATGTAGCGTTCCTATGAAATATTCGGGCTAGGGTGAACCATTGCAACCTGAGCGTAATCTATAGAGGGTTTAACACTATGTGTTTAATCGAAGTATTCTCGTGTATATAACCTAGAATACATGCTCATGGGTCGAGTTTTAAATGGTTTTTAAAGTCAGCTACATTACACTGGTGTTGTTTTAGTAGTAATCAAAGAGTTAGTTAGAGTAATAAAAATGTGGAATCAATTAATACGAAGTTATAGTTATTTGTATGGTATATGGCAGTATCGATGGGTGGCATTAGTCATCACCTGTCTTATTGCGTTAGCTGGCTGGGCGGTCGTTTATACGTTACCCAATCAGTATACCTCAAAAGCGGTGGTACATATTGACACCAAGTCACTAATGACGCCACTGCTTGAAGGTCTTGCTGTAGAGGCTCAAGTGGACGTTGGGCTTAATCTTATGTCGCAAGTTTTGTTCAGTCGAAAAAACCTTGAAGACATTATTCGACAAACAGACCTGGGTCTTGATGTCGATGGGCCTGAAACTATGGCCAGGCAGGTATACGATTTAAGTGCTTCGATTTCATTGCTACAGCTTGAGAAGAGAACAAACAGAGGCGGTAGTGACATCTATGAGCTGAGTTACCAAGGTGAGTCGCCAGATCTGGTATACCGTGTTGTTTCGATTTTACTTAATTCTTTAATTGAACACACGCAGCAGTCTGCACGCATGGATACCGCAGGCGCGCAGAAATTTCTTGACCAGCAGATTAAAGAACATGAAGCACGGCTAATCGAAGCAGAGCAGGAGCTGGCAGAGTTTAAACGTGCGAACGTTGGCTTTATGCCTAATGAGAAAGGCGGTTATTTTAACAGGTTGCAGCGAGAAGAAGATGAGCTGAATGACCTTAGGAGAGAGCTAAGACTGGCGGAACGCAGACACTCGGCGATGCTAAAACAGTTAGAGGGTGAATCACCCTTGCTTTCAGGCCTTGATGAGAGCAAAGCGAAAATGCTGAAATTGCGCCGCCACCAAGAAGAGCTAGAAACCTTGTTAACGAAATATAGAGAGCAGCATCCAGATGTTAAGGCGGCGCGGTCGATTATTGCTGGAATCATAGAGGGCGACAGCACAGGGAGTGAATTAGTAAATATTGGTGGTGGTTCAATTGAGTTTAACCCTGTTTATCAGGAGCTGAAAGCTGAAACTAATCGAGCCAGTATTGACGTGGAAACGTTAAAGATAAAGTTTAAGGAACAGGACGATAGTGTGCGTGAACTTAGAAAGGCGGTGGACATACTTCCCGGCGTAGAAGCTGAGCTTTTAAGATTGAATCGTGACTATCAAATTACCAATGAGCGATATCTTGATTTTGTTCAGCGAAGAGA